>SKWJ01000234.1 GCA_007128995.1 Paracoccaceae bacterium | reverse complement strand
GTTACCAGCAACGTATCTCCTCTGGCGAGGTTGATCCGCGCGCAGGTTGGTCCATCCTGAAAGAGGGGCCAGCACTGGCGCTGGTAGATGCGCATAACGGCATTGGCACGGTTGCCGCCGCAAAGGCCATGCGTCTTGCCGTGCACAAAGCGAAACAGGGCGGAATCGGCACTGTCCTTGTACGCAATTCCACGCATTACGGCTCTAGCGCGGTGCATGCCTGTCAGGCACTGCAACAGGGCTGCATCGGAATCGCCTATACCAATGCGGGGCCGGAAATGGCCCCCTGGGGTGGGCGCGAAGGGGCTGTTGGAACGAACCCCTGGTCCATCGCTGCCCCGACGGACAAGGGATTCCCTGCCGTGCTTGATATTGCCATCACCACCGCAGGCAAGGGCATGATGAACTGGTATCTGCGCGAAGGCCGCAAAATGCCGCTGGACTGGGCGATCACCCCCGACGGTGAAGAAACCGACAATCCGGCTGCCGCGCTGAAGGGCCCGCTGCTGGGGATCGGGGGGCACAAAGGCTACGGGCTGGCGTTCATGACTGATGTGTTGACCGGGGTTCTGGCCGGGGGCGGGTTCGGCCTGACCCCCTATTCCGACCCCAAACGCCTTGATGTGTCCCATTCCTTCACCGCCATAGACATCGGCTGGTTCATGGACGTGTCAGAGTTCGAGGGGCGCATGGGCCAATTCACCGACATGGTGAAGTCCCGCGCGCTACGTCCGGGCTTTGACGAGATCCTGATACCGGGCGAACAGGAAGCCCGCCGCGTTGCCGCGAAATCAGCGCATGGTGTGCCCCTTGATGATGCGGTTCTGGCCGACCTGCAAGCCCTGCGCGGCGAATTGGGTATCTCGGCAAGCCTGAACGTTCTTGGGCGCTGGGAAGGGGCTGCGCTATGACCGCAGTTGCTCTCGCCCCCCTTTCGTCCGACTGGCACGCAGGCGCACGTGATCGGTTGCGCGCCCGCGCTCAGGCGGCAGGGCTTGACGGGGTGTTGCTGCTGCGCGTCTCGAACCTCGCCTATGCAACGGGCCTGTTCCTCTCGGCCAATGAGCGCCCGATGGGCCTTTGGCTGCCAGTCGCGGGTGATCCGATCCTGTTCATGCCAGAGCTTGAGCGCGAGAATGCAGAAACCTGCGGTATCGCCGATATGCGGCTCTATGATGAATTTCCCGGCGTGACCCCACCAGTCTTGTGGATGCTGGATGAAATCGGCATGCAGTCTGTCGCAATCGATGCGCTCGACGCAAAGCTGTTAGACGGCGCACACGCGCGCACGCAGCGGCTGGACCTGCACGACCATGCCATGGCAGAACGCTGGATCAAGACGCCCGAAGAAATTGCCCTCACGCGCGAGGCCGCCAGCTTTGCCGATGCTTTCCTGCATCGATTGCACATCGCAGGGGGCGATATCATCCGGCAGGGCGGAACCGAGCAGGATCTGATGGCCGATGCAATGGCCCATGCCCGCAGCGCGCTTTTTGCCAGACATGGCAAGGCATTCGCTGGCACGCCAATGGGAATCACCGCCTCAGTCCATTCGGGCCCACGCGCGGCGTTGCCTCATGGCGCCGTGCTGACACGCGTCCCCCAACCCGGCGAGACATTGATTTCGGGGATCGGGGCCAGTCTGGGCGGCTACCATGCCGAAAGTGGCGCGACCTTCATCCTTGGCCAGCCATCGCGCGATCAGGCGCGGATCATGGCGGCAATGACCGCGTGCAACGATGCCGCTGTCGAAGCTGCCCGCCCCGGAACCCGCTGCGATGCTGTCGATCTTGCCGCGCGCGATGTGCTGCGCGATGCCGGGCTGGGTGACGCCATTCGTCACCGCATCGGGCATGGTATGGGCCTCGAAGGGCATGAAGCCCCATGGCTTGCCCCCGGTGACGCCACCCTGATCAGTGCCGGTATGGTGTTTTCCAATGAACCCGGCGTCTATCGCCCCGGCGTGGATGGCTATCGCACCATCAATACCATGCTTGTCACGGATGCAGCGTGCGAACTGCCCTCGCGGTTTCAGACGGACTGCCCGCCCAAGCAACGCGTCATAGCGCTTTAACATTCACAAGGAGCTTCCCATGCCCGAACCCGCCGCCTGGAAATACCAGAAAATCACCAAGCCGATGTTCGACGCGCCTGCGCCCAGCCGCCTGTTTCTGGGTCGCGTCCTGCCCTGCACGCCCGCGGGTCCTATCGAGGATGGCTATGTGCTGGTTGAAAACGGCACCATCAGCGCCGTAGGGCCCCGTGCCGATATGCCGCCCGCGCCCGAAGGCGCAGAGGTGATCGACACAGGCGGCAAGACGATCATGCCGGGCATGATGAACAGCCACGCCCATCTCAGCTGGGACGGCATTCATGAATTGTCACAGCAGTCCATGTATGACAGCCCCGAGATCCGTGCCTACAAGGCGGCTGGCAACATGCTGAAGTCGCTCCGCGCGGGGATAACGCTTGTCCGCGATCTGGGGGTGCATGATGCCAATCTCTTCACCAAGCAGGCGGTTGCGCAGGGCATCTTTCCGGGGCCGCGGCTTCTGGTATCGGGCGCAGCGATCATCCAGACAGGTGGGCACACATATTGGGTGTGCCGCGAAGCGTCGGGCGCGGACGAGATGCGCCGTGCTGTCCGCGAGCAGGTCAAGGGTGGGGCCGATCTGATCAAGATCATGGCCTGCCATGACACGCTGGAATTTACCGATGCCGAACTGGACGCCGTCATTGACGAAGCGCATCGCAACCGTCTGCCGATCACAGCACATGCCACCTATGACGCCTGCATCGCGCGGGTTGCAGAGTTCGGGATAGACTGCGTCGAACATGGCGGCTCGATGAGTGATGCGACCATCCAGTTGCTGCTCGATAAGAAAATCCCCATCGTCACCACCTTTTCGGCTTTGGTCATTCAGGCCAACCCCGATATCGCGCGGGCCTTTGGCATTCCCGAATGGAAGATCGCCGAGCGCCAGCGCGCGGTTGCCGACAAGACCCGCTTCGACGGGCTGGTGCGCGCAGCAAAGGCGGGCGTGCCGATCGTGTTCGGAACCGATGCGGGCAGCCCGGCTGTCGAACATGACCAGATCGTCCCCGAACTGGGCTTCATGGTCGAGGTCGGCGTCTGCCCCGACAACATGGATGCATTGCGCGCCATCACCGCACGCGCAGCGGTTCTGAACGGATTTGGCGACAAGCTGGGCACGCTGGAGGCAGGAAAACTGGCCGATCTGATCGTGGTTGATGGCAAGCCCGACGAAGATCTGGACGCCCTGCGCCGCGTCGAGATGACCTTTATTGATGGCAAGAGGATGCACTGACATGACACAACAATCGCCCCTTCACGCCCGCCTTGCACCCCGTATCGTCGAAGAGGATGGCTCTTTCCGCTCGAAGATGCTTGCGATTGCGGCGGATCTTCCCAAGGTGATTGCGCTGGGTCGTGGTGACCCGGATTTTCACACGCCACAGCATATTGCCGACGCCGCGAAGGCCGCGATTGATGCCAATCAGCACCACTATACCGGCCCGACCGGACTGCCCGCCTTGCGCACGGCAATTGCCGCCAATCTGAAGGCCGACTACGCGCTCGACTACACGGCAGATGAGATCATCGTCACTGCCGGTGTTCAGGAATCAATCATGCTGTGCATGCTGGGTCTGGTGGCCGAAGGCGACGAGGTGCTGATCACCTCGCCGCGCTTCACGACCTATGACACGGCGGTGCATTTGTGTGGTGGCGTGCCGATCCCGGTTCCGACCTATCAGAAGGATGATTTCGCCCTCGACGTGGCCGAGATCGAGAAGCGCATCACACCGCGCACGCGCATGTTCGTGCTGGTATCGCCCAACAACCCGACCGGGGCGGTCACGCCGCCGGATGTCATCCGCAAGATTGCGGACCTTGCCATCAAGCACGACATCCTGATCATCGCAGACGAAATCTATGCAAAACTGATCTATCCCCCACATGAACACCTGTCGCTGGCATCCTTGCCCGGCATGAAAGAGCGCACGATCACCCTGAACGGGTTTTCCAAGACCTATGCCATGACAGGCTGGCGCGTCGGCTATCTGGCCGCTCCGGCTGATTTTGTGGAAAAGCTGACCGAACCCCGCCATACCCTGTCGATCAATACCTGCACTGTGTCCCAACATGCAGCGCTTGCCGCCCTGACCGGGCCGCAGGATGATATGGACATGATGTACAAAGCCTATGCCGAGCGCCGCGAATGGCTGATGGGGGCGCTGAAAGACGCAGGCCTGAGCTTTGGGGCTCCGGGGGGCGCTTTCTATATCTACACCAATATTTCCAGCACCGGCCTATCAGCCCCCGAATTCTGCGAAGGGTTGTTGCGCGAAACCGGCGTGATGGTGTTTCCCGGCACGATGTTCGGGGATGACAGCACCGACTACATCCGGATCAGCTATCTTCAGCCGCTTCCCCTGATCCGCGAAGCGATGGGCCTGATCGCGGGCTTTATCGCCAAGCACAAGGCCAGCGCGTGACGCTTCAGCGGCAGTCCGCGCCCTGCTGCGCGGGACAGACAGACACATTGACAGGAATGGAATTGGCATGACCCCAGATCCGAAAGAAAAATTCGTGGGCATTCAGATCAGCCCGATCAGCTTTATCGACGAAGGCGTCGAGACGGTGCTGGACACCTTGCAAAACCGCGTCGGTGTCAATGTGCTGATGCTGGGCACAGTGTCATGGCTGGGGCTGAAAACTGGCCGCTCGATCAGCCACGCGCTGGATGGCTGGCCAGATCATGGCGTTCCCGAACCCTTCTCGATGATGGGCGGGGCCTATTACAATCCCGACCCGCGCTTTTTCCAGAACACGCTGATCAAGGATTTCCGCGCCAAGGACCCAGAATTTGAAGGCAAGGACATTCTGGAAATGGTCATTCCCGCAGCGCATGCGCGCGGGATGAAAGTCTATGTCGAGCTGATGGAGCCGTTCTTCAAATATGCCGGTCACGGATCGGTCAACAGCATCGACATTCCCAACCTTGCGCAATGCCTTGAGATCGATGTCTACGGACGCCACAAGGACGAGCCTTCGACCTCCAATCCCGATTACCGCAACTGGATACACGGGATCATCGAGGATCAGGTGCGCAACTATGATATCGACGGGATCATGTGGTGCAACGAGCGCAATTC
>SKWJ01000207.1 GCA_007128995.1 Paracoccaceae bacterium | reverse complement strand
TAGACCGCCTCGTTGATCATAGGCATCAGAATGCGGTTCACAATGAAGGCCGGGAAGTCTTCGGCGCTGGCAGCAGTCTTGCCCAGCTTTTCAACCACAGCGTGCAGTGTCTTGTAGGTCGCCTCGTCGGTGGCAATCCCGCGGATCAGCTCGACCAGCTGCATCACCGGAACCGGGTTCATGAAATGGAACCCCATGAACCGCTCTGGTCGATCCGTCCGCGACGCCAGACGCGTGATCGAGATCGAGGAGGTATTCGAGGTCAGGATCGTATGCGGTTGAATATGCGGCAGCAGGTCCTCGAATATTGCCTGCTTGACCGTTTCGCGTTCTGTGGCTGCTTCGATGACCAGATCCGACGGGCCAAGGTCCGAGAGCTGGGTCGTGGTGCGGATACGGGCCATGGCCGCATCCTTTTCGGCCTGCGTTGTCTTGCCCTTGCTGACCTGCCGCTCGATATTTCGGTCTATCAACGCGACCGCGCGCGCAAGTGCGTCTTGTGAGATGTCGTTCAGCAGCACATCGTAGCCTGCAAGTGCAAACACATGGGCGATTCCATTGCCCATCTGGCCCGCGCCGACCACACCGACCGTCTTGATGTCCATTGCTGCGCTCTCCTGTCTGCTGTCGCGCCGACCATAAGTCCGGGCATGGCCCAAGTGCAAGCGCGAAAGCCTAGAGTGTTCAACACTGTCAAAGGCATTGTATTCGCGCCGATGCGATAACCAGCACGCAGACTCTGCGATGTGGCGCGGCCACGCAATCACCCGGCGCGACAGCACAAAGGTTTGATCACCGGAACGCGGTTGATCACGTCAATGGCGTCGCGCAAGTCACCCTTGGGCTGATACTTGACGGTGGCGTCTCGCGCATGCTTGCGCAGGTCAGACGTCAGCGTTTTGCAGGTTCAGGATCAGGTGGCGTGTTCTGCGGAAGGCAAGAAATTCACTGCGCGTCTTTCCGCGCCGGGCATGCCACCAGATCACCGGACCTGTCAGGAAATCCAGCCAGAAAAGCCAGCGTGCAAGCCGTGATAGATACTGCCGCACTGCAATGTCACCCTGTGCGTGATAGGCGCGGGCTATCTCTGCGGCGGGTTCGGACGAATGCGGGCACCATGTCATCGTGGAATGAAGCAGCAGGAAAAGATCGCGTGCCTTGTGTCTGGGGCGGGCGTCCAGCGTGGCGCCTGCTTCAAGATCTATAAAGGTGATCGTGGCGCCATCCCAGCAGAGGTCCCGCAGGGACGGGCGTCCATGTGCCAGCCCAAGCACATGAAGTTCGGTCAGGGCTGCTCCGGCAGTCCGCAACACATCGCTGCAGTTCATATTCTCGGCAATGATCTGGTGCATCGGGCGCCCGTGATCGCCAAGGACAATGCGCTGATCATCTTCCGCCAGAATCGTCGGGACAGATGCGCCACGTGCCGCGAAGGCCCGCAACAATGCCTTTTCGCGCCTGAATGCCGCCTGAGGATCGCCTTTTTGCAAGCGCCATCGCATGCCTCGGTGTTCTTCCGCCATCTTCACGAAATAGACCCGATCACCATGCGTCATCTGCGAGAGTCGCTGTTTTGGCAATGTCTGCGCGGCCGCAAGCAGCGCTTCTGAGGAGGGGGCATGCTCTGGGTTTGTCATGGCGCGGTCTTACGCAATCTGAGGTCCATGTCAATTATGCCCCACGGCCTGTTTTCGGATGCGCGCGTGAGATTTCTTTCTTATACATCCGGCATGGAGATGACCTTGGGACAATTTTTTGCGCTTTGCATCGGGGGCGGGCTTGGCAGTGTGGCGCGGGCCAGTCTTTCAGGGGCGCTTGCCGGGTATATGTCTGCTGCCGGCGCAATTCTCAGTGTCAATCTGTCGGGCAGCTTTTTGATTGGTGCTGTTTTCGCCGCAACGGTCGGTCTTGGCGCAGCTCAGGGCGGGCCGATTGCTGATCTTGTCTTCTTGTTTTTCGGGCTCGGGTTTCTTGGTGGCTTCACGACTGTGTCAACATTCGCGCTGCAGGTCATGCGATACTGGCATGACGGGGATCATCGTATTGCTGTTCAGCTGGCGTTAACGTCCTTGATCACCTGTCCAATCGCGGCCTTCGCAGGCATGATCGCAGCATCGCAGCTCGCGTAGCATGCCGAGGTTTTTCTCACCCTTGATAGCTGTCGGCCTTGGCGGTGCTTTTGGAACAGGTGCGCGCGTCAGTCTGAGTGTTGCGGCCCTGAACCTGATCCCCGATCACACCTATCTGGCCACGCTGCTGGCCAATACACTGGGGTCTGCCCTGATCGGATATTTCGCTGCACAAATATGTTCGCCAACCCGCCAAGCTTTCCTGATGACCGGTTTCTGTGGGGGCTTCACCACCTTCTCGCTGTTTTCGCTTGAAGTGCTGTCCCTCGCGCAAGAGCGCGTGTCATTGGCCTTGGGTTATGCTGGCATATCTCTGTTTCTGTGGATGACCGGTGTATGTGCCGGGTATCGACTGGCGCGGCGCTGACAGATCGGCGCTGCGGCCAAGCGGGGATGGTCGCTTTCACTGCATGTCTGGCCGCGTGGACCTGTGGGCAGGGCTGGGGCGCGGGCTGGTTGGTTGACAAGGACAATGCTTGTCTTTCACTTTGAACGGGGCTGACAGGAAAGGACTGCGCGTGATCAGCACTGAAAACCCGTATGAAGCAGGCAGACCACAACTGTTGCTGATGATCATGATCTGCGCTGTGCTGCTGGGCGGGGCTGCTTATGTTATGGCAAATGCATCGGGCCGGTTGGCCCTGCTTTGGTTGATCGGCGGCGGGCTGGGCTTTGCGCTTTATCATGCGGCCTTTGGCTTTACAGGCGCCTATCGCACGGCATTCCTGACCGGTCGCAGTGGCGCCGTCAGGGCGCAGATGCTGATGCTGGGCGTCGCTGTTGTGCTGTTTTTCCCGATCCTTGAGGCCGGTCAGATTTTCGGTCAGCCTGTGCGTGGCTTCGTGTTTCCGGCCGGGCTGGAATTGGTGCTGGGGGCATTCCTGTTCGGGATCGGAATGCAACTCGGCGGTGGATGTGCCTCTGGGACGCTTTATGGCGCAGGTGGCGGCGATCTGCGCCAGATGGTGACCCTGATCTTCTTCGTCGTGGGCATGCCGCTTGGCGCATGGGATGCCGAAAGATGGGCGGCGCTACCTGCCTTGCCACCGATATCTCTTCCAGACAGTCTTGGCATCTGGCCAGCGCTTGGGCTGAATGTCGCGGTGTTTGCCCTGATCATGCTGGCGCTTTCAAGACGTGAAAAGCGTCTGACAGGCAAGGTAGAGCCACTGTTCCGTCGCCGTGGCATGGCTTTGTTGACGGGTCCGTGGGCGTTGGCATGGGCGGCGCTTGCGCTTGCGCTGCTCAATGCGGCGACGCTGGTTGTGGCAGGGCGACCATGGGGCATCACACAGGCTTTCGCGACTTGGGGTGCCCGGCTGGCAGAGATGTCGGGCCTCGCAGACCCGGTGTTCTGGCCGTATTGGGAAGACCCGACCCGAATTGATTTGCTGCACCGACCGCTTGTGCAGGATGGCACGCATCTTATGAATATCGGTCTGATTGCAGGTGCATTTCTGGCGGCTTCCCTTGCAGGCCGTTTTGCGCCCTCGCTGCGGATTGGGTTCGGCCCGTTGATCGCAGCCGTGCTTGGCGGGCTGATGCTTGGCTACGGCGCGCGCATGGCGTTTGGCTGCAATATTTCGGCTTTCTTCTCGGGGGTTGCTTCGGGCAGTTTGCATGGCTGGGTGTGGATTGTGGCGGCCTTGCCGGGGAATTGGGTGGGCATACAGCTCCGGCCGGTGTTTGGAATGAAAAAATAATAGTCATACTGGAACACTGTTCTATATTTCTTATCTCTGGTATATATATTTGGAACAATGACGCGTTTATTGGCATCTGATCCAACACGCATGACGGAGAGTGTCCTTATGAAGCCATCCAGTCGGTTTGCCATTCTGGCCATTGCAATGCTGCCTGTTGCGGCAGTTGCAGACCCGCAAACGCCACCTATTGCGCAGGCATGCGCTGGCTGTCACGGCCAGTCAGGTGCAGGTATGGGGGCCATCCCGGACATTGCCGGATATGATCGTGACGCGTTCATACAGGTGTGGGAAGAGTTCCGTGCCGGCGCAAGGTTTGCCACAATCATGACGCGCATCGCGCCCGGCTATACCGACGAGGAAGTCGCCGCGCTTGCCGATTATTTCGCATCTCTGCGTTGAGGAGGTTCTGATGCAAAGACTTACCCGCCGTGGCTTTGCCACTTTTGCCGGTGCTTCGGCGCTGACACTCGCGGCGCCGAACGTGTTGCGCGCGCAGACTGAAGCGCGTCTTGTGATTGTGGGTGGCGGTTTCGGCGGTGCAAGCGCTGCGCGCTTCGCGCGGATGAATTATCCCGATATTGCCGTGACATTGATAGAGCCGCAGACCAGCTTTGTAACCTGTCCCTATGGCAATCTGATCCTTGGCGGAAAGCGTAACCTGGAACAGATCACCCATTCCTATGACGGCTTGCGCGCGCGGGGTGTTGAGGTCGTGCATGACCGCGCGACCGAGGTTGACGCGCAAGGGCGTCGGCTGCGCCTGTCCGGCGGGTCCATGCTGGACTATGACAAGCTGATCTTGTCACCCGGTATCGACCTGCGCTGGAGTGAAATCGAGGGCTATTCAGAGGCCGCCGCAGAAGTTTTCCCGCATGCATGGATCGGCGGCGACGGATCGCAGATCACCAACTTGCGCCGCCAGCTCGAAGCGCTGCCCGAAGGCGGGGTTGTGGGGCTTGCCATACCGGGCAATCCCTATCGATGCCCGCCCGGCCCGTATGAGCGGATCTCGATGATCGCGCACTATCTGAAGCAGGCCAACCCGACCGCGAAGGTCCTTGCATTTGATGCCAAGGATGGCTTCTCGAAACAGGGGCTGTTCGAGGATGCATGGGCGGAACTCTATGGCGACATGATCGAATGGGTTCCCGGGAATCTGGATGGCAGAATTGTGCGCGTCGATGTCGAGAACAAACTGCTGATCAGCGAGTTTGGCGAAGAGCACCGCGTGGATCTGGGGAACGTGATCCCGCCACAATACGCTGCGGCAGTCGCGCGCGATGCGGGGCTGGAGGCCTGGCAGGCGGGTCGGCTGCCAAACGACGCCTTTGCGCACAACCTCTCGCGCAT
>SKWJ01000239.1 GCA_007128995.1 Paracoccaceae bacterium | reverse complement strand
TGGGGCTGATGGGCAGCTACTACGCGCGGGCCGCCGGGTTGCCCGAAGATGTGGCGCGGGCCTGTGTCGAGCATTACCAGCCTTTAGGGCCATCGGATTCTGTGCCGTCATCGCCGGTCTCGGTCGCCGTGGCGCTGGCCGACAAGATCGACACGCTGACCGGGTTCTGGGCGATTGACGAGAAGCCCACAGGCTCGAAAGACCCGTTCGCGCTGCGCCGTGCGGCGCTGGGGGTTATTCGGTTGGTGTTGGGGAACGGGATTGAAGGAAGTCTACTAAAACTTTTCGACGCTGCGACGCGGCGTGCGAAGCAAGAAACAAACCCCGAAAGGGACTCCAGTCCCAAAATGAAAGAACTCGATGATAGGGTCGCTATTGTAAACCTGTTGGAGTTTTTCCACGATCGCCTCAAGGTCCATCTCCGCGATCAGGGCATCCGCCATGACGTGATCGACGCCTGCCTTGCGATGCCGGGCAATGACGATCTGACGCTCTTGGTCAAACGCGCCGAGGCCCTCAGCGCCTTCCTGAAAACCAGCGATGGCGAGAACCTGTTGCAGGGCTTCAAGCGCGCGAATAACATCCTGAGCCAGGCCGAAGCCAAGGACGGGGTGGAATATTCCTTTGGCCCCGATCCGAAACTGGCCGAGACAGACGAAGAGCGCGCATTGTTCACGGCGCTGGATCAGGCGGAAGCCGCGATCGAACCTGCCATGCAGGCCGAGGATTTCGGCGCGGCGATGCAGGCGATGGCCGCCCTGCGCGTGCCCATCGATGCGTTTTTCGAGGCTGTGCAGATCAATGCCGAAAACCAGATCATCCGCCGCAACCGGCTGAACCTCTTGCACCGCATCCGCGCAACCTGCCTGCAAGTGGCGGATCTGACACGGGTCGAAGGTTAGGCCGCAAGCCCCTTCGACCCCATGTTCAGGAACTTCTGCCGCCGGTCCTGCCGCAACGCTTCGGGGGATTTTCCGTCCAGGTCCTTCAGCATGGCGCGCAAGGCGGCCCCGACAGCCTTGATCATCGCTGGCCGGTCGCGCTGCGCACCGCCCAGCGGTTCGGGGATGATCCGGTCGATCACTTCGAGTTTCTTCAGGTCTTGCGCAGTTAACCGCAGGGCTTCGGCCGCTTCGCGCATCTTTTCGGCGTCTTTCCACAGGATCGAGGCGCAGCCCTCGGGAGAGATGACCGAATAGACCGAATGTTCCAGCATGGCGATCCGGTTGGCCGTGGCAAAGGCCACTGCCCCGCCCGAGCCCCCCTCGCCGATGATAACCGACACCAGCGGCACACCAAGGCTCAGGCATTTCTGGGTCGAGCGGGCGATGGCCTCGGCCTGACCGCGCTCTTCCGCACCTTTGCCGGGATAGGCGCCGGGCGTATCAACCAAGGTGACAACCGGCAAGCCAAAGCGTTCGGCAAGATCCATCAGCCGGATCGCCTTGCGGTAGCCTTCGGGGCGGGCCATCCCGAAATTGCGCCGCAGCCGCGATTGCGTATCATGCCCCTTTTCCTGCCCGATCACGACCATTGGCCGGTCCTTCAGGCGCCCCAGCCCGCCGATCACGGCCTCGTCCTCGGCAAAACCGCGGTCACCGGCCAGGGGTGTGAATTCATCGAACAGCGCCTTGATATAATCGCGGCAATGGGGCCTGTCTGGATGGCGCGCCACCTGACATTTCCGCCAGGGCGACAGATTGCGATAGAGATCTACAAGCAGCTTCTGACCCTTCACATCAAGGGCTGCGGCTTCCTTCTCGATATCCATATCCGGGTTGGCAGCCCCCATGGCGCGCAGTTCTGCGGCCTTGCCCTCGATCTCGGCCAGCGGTTTTTCGAATTCGAGATAATTCATTGCGGCACTCCAGCGGGTTTTGACCGGCCTTATGCGGCAGGGTTACGGAATTTGCAATCTTGAAGGCGCAGACTCGACTCGGCGCATCTGATGATCTATCTGGAACATAAAGTGAACATTTGGGGTGCAATGTCCCGTCGTCTGCTCTCTCTCTGGTTCCCGCGCTTTGCCTCAAGTCTCGCGTTGCGCAGCGCATCCGTGACAGGCAGTTTTGCGCTGGTGACGCGCGCGCGCGGTGCAGACAGGATCTGTTGTCTTGACCAGAACGCCGAGCGGCGCGGGTTGCGGCCCGGCATGGGGCTTGCCGATGCGCGGGCGCTGTGTCCTGACTTGCTGACGCGCCCGGCCAACCCAGCCGCCGAGGCCCGCGCATTGGAAGCGTTGCGCCGTTGGGCCTTGCGCTACTGCCCCTGGGTCGCCTCTGACGGCCATGACGGGCTGATGCTGGACATTACAGGCGCGGCACATCTGGTCGGTGGCGAAGAGGCATTGACAGAAGATCTGACCGCACGCCTGTCGCAGATGGGGTTTGAGACCCGCATTGCGATTGCGGATACGCGCGGTGCGGCTTGGGCCATGGCCCGGTTCGGAGGTGGCGGTGTTGTCGCTGAAGGTAAGACCGCACAGGCGCTCATGCCGCTGCCCTTGGCCGCCTTGCGGCTGGACCCCGAAACCCTCGAGGGGCTGGAGCGGCTGGGCCTGCGGATTCTGCGCGACCTGACACAGGTGCCGCGTGCGACGCTGGCGCGCCGGTTTGGAACTGCGCCTCTGGTGCGCCTTGATCAGGCGCTTGGCCAGATGGCTGACCCTCTCGCCCCTGCTGCTGTGCCGCCAGTTCTGGCGGTGCGCCTGTCGCTGCCTGAACCTGTCGGGCTGCTGAGTGATATTCAGGCCGCACTGGAGCGGCTTCTGGAGCGGCTATGCACACATCTGCGCGCAAATGAGCTTGGTGCACGCAAACTGCATCTGGAGTTGGCGCGCAGTGATGGGCAGACCCTCTGGCTGGAGATCGGGCTTGCCCGTCCGATGCGTGACCCCGCCCCCATGGCGCAGCTTTTCAACCGTGCATTGGAAGGGGTGGATGCCGGCTTCGGCATAGAGCGAATGCGCCTGAGCGCCCCCAGGGCCGAGGCATTGCCCACCGAGCAGATCACGACAAATGGCGTTCAGGCCCAGGACGATCTGGCAGACCTGCTGACACGGTTGTGCAACAGGATCGGCTTCGAGAATGTACACCGCTACCTGCCCGCTGACAGCCATATTCCGGAAAAAGCCTATACAATTGCCGCTGCTGCCTATTCTGTTCCGGCGGACGGATGGCCAGAGGCACCCCCGCGCCCGCTGCTGATCTTCAGACCAGAGGCAATTTTAGGGGCAGGACGCACAGTTCCACCGCATTTCAAATGGCGCGGCCTATACTGGAAGGTGATCGCAGCCTCTGGCCCGGAGCGGATCACTGCGGAATGGTGGATGGACGATCCGGACTGGCGCACCGGCCTGCGTGACTATTGGCGCGTGCAGACCGACCGGGGTGCGCGACTATGGGTCTATCACACCCCGCAGAACGATGGCTGGTATGTTCAGGGGGAGTTTGCCTGATCCTGCTCTCCGAATTGCAGCGCATAGAGGCGCGCATAAGCCCCACCCCGGGACAGCAGCTGTGCATGTGTGCCCTGCTCGACCACCTGGCCACGTTCCATCACAATGATCTGATCCGCCTTGCGCACAGTGGACAGACGGTGCGCAATCACCAGCGTCGTGCGCCCCTCTGACAGATGATCGAGCGCTTCCTGGACGAAAGCCTCGGACCTTGCATCAAGCGCACTGGTGGCCTCATCGAGCAGCAAGATCGGCGCATCTCGCAACAATGCGCGCGCTATCGCAACGCGCTGACGCTGCCCCCCCGACAGGCCAGACCCGCGGGGGCCGGCAGGTGTTTCAAGACCCTGAGCAAGAAGGGGCAGGAAATCATCGACATGCGCTGCGCGCAAAGCTTGCTGCAAGGCCTGCTCCGAGACATCCCCCGCCCCCATCACGATGTTGTCGCGCAAGCTCTCATCAAAAAGCGCGGTATCTTGACTGACGACCGCAAACAACCTGCGCAGGGCGCTCAGATCCATTTCCCGCACATCCTGCCCACCGATCACGACCGCACCTTCCGACACATCGGCCAAACGTGTCAGCAGGGTGAATACAGTTGTCTTTCCCGCGCCCGATGGGCCCACGATCGCCGTGGTCTTTCCTGCTGGTGCCAGAAACGAAAGACCACGCAACACAGGTTCGCTGTCATAAGCGAAAGTGACATTGCGCAATTCGACGCTTGCACGATCACGTGTCGGCACAGGCAGATGCGGCGGCGGCGGCGTGACCACCTTGGGCTGCACCTGCAATAAGGCGTGCGTCCGTTCCAACGAGGCGAGGATGTTCTGCCATTCCGCAGTCAGTGCCGTAAAACGGCGCAGCGGATCGAACAACAGCCCCAGCGCGGTGAAGAACGACATGAACTGGCCAACAGTGCGCGTGCCGTCAATGATCTGCATACCGCCATAGATCAGCACCAGCCCGAAGCCGATGGCCGCGCCGAAATCCATGACCGTCGGCACAGCGGCCTGACCGATGGCCGCGCGTGTTGCCTTGCGCACGAAATTCCGCATGATGACGCGAAATCGTGCGACTTCATGCGCTTCAGACCCGGTAAGCTGCAGCGTGGCGATGCCATGAAAGGCTTCATCCAGCCGATTCGAACTTTCGGCAGCCGCCATGCGCGCATCGGTACTGCGCCGCCGGATAAGCCGCTGTATCGCCACCAGAGGCACACCCAGAAGCGGAAGGCCGAGAAGCGCGATCAAGGTCCATTGCCAGTCTGTCCACACGGCGACGCCGAACAGGACCACCACTGCAGCCCCATCGCGCCCGAACCCGGTGATCAGCCCATTGAACACGCGCCGCAGCGCTTCGCTGTCGCCGCGCACGCGCTCGATCAGGATCCCAGGCGCATTGAGCTTGAAAAACCCCTGATCCAGCCTTGTGACATGCGCAAGCAGCATTGACTGAAGATCGGCCGTTGCAAGCTCTGCCTGCCAAGCCATGATCGCTTTATGCACCAACCGTGCCAAACCGCGCCCGAAAAAGACCCCAGCCATGGCCAGTGCGACCAGATAGACACGATTTCGATCCCCTTCGATGAACACGTCATCGAACATCGGTTGCACCAGATAGCTGAACGCGCCCAGTGTTGCCGCTTCCAGCACCATGAAAAATCCGGCCAGAGCGATGAAGGGCATGCGCATCCGGATAAAGCTGTGCCAGAGCCAGCGCGCAACGATGCCAT
>SKWJ01000215.1 GCA_007128995.1 Paracoccaceae bacterium | reverse complement strand
CGCAGGCCGAACCCTGTCGGGGTGTCTTGGGGTCGGGCTTGGCAGGGCAGCGGATTTGCGGCAAAGGGACGTGACACAAGGCAGGGGGCTTGCACAATGGGGTTCGGATTCAGGATTTCCGCGCGGGACGGGCGCGCGCGCAGCGGGGTTATCGAAACGCCGCGCGGAGAGATTCGCACACCTGCGTTCATGCCTGTGGGCACGGCGGCCACTGTCAAGGCGATGATGCCCGAACAGGTGCGCCAGACGGGCGCGGATATCCTGCTGGGAAATACCTATCATCTGATGCTGCGCCCCACGGCAGAACGGATTGCCGCGCTGGGCGGGTTGCACCGGTTCATGAACTGGGACCGCCCGATTCTGACGGATTCGGGCGGGTTTCAGGTGATGTCGCTGGCCGGTTTGCGCAAGCTTTCCGAAGAGGGTGTCCGCTTTGCCAGCCACATTGACGGATCGCGCCATATGCTGACGCCCGAGCGGTCGATGGAAATTCAGCGGCTGCTGGGGTCGGATATCGTGATGGCCTTTGACGAATGCCCGGCCCTGCCGGCGGACCGTGCGGCCATTGCCGCCTCGATGCGCTTGTCGATGCGCTGGGCGCAGCGGTCGCGCGATGCCTTTGGCGACCGTCCGGGCCATGCCCTGTTCGGCATTCAGCAAGGCGGGCTGGAGCCCGACCTGCGCGCCGAATCGGCCGAGGCGCTGCGCGCGATCGGGTTTGACGGCTATGCCCTTGGCGGGCTGGCCGTGGGCGAGGGGCAAGAGGCGATGCTGGGAGTGCTGGACTATGCGCCCGGCCAATTGCCCGAGGACAAGCCGCGCTATCTGATGGGGGTGGGCAAGCCCGATGATATTGTCGGCGCGGTGGAGCGCGGTGTGGACATGTTCGACTGCGTGTTGCCGTCACGATCCGGGCGGACGGGGCAGGGCTGGACAGCGCGCGGGCCGGTCAATCTGCGCAATGCCCGCCACCGCGATGATCCGCGCCCACTGGAAGAGGGCTGCGACTGCCCGGCCTGCACCGGGTTCAGCCGCGCGTATCTGCATCATGTGATCAAATCCGATGAGATTATCGGCTCGATGCTGTTGACCTGGCACAATCTGCGTTATTACCAGCGCCTGATGGAAGGGTTGCGCAGCGCCATTGCGGGCGGGACACTGGCCGCCTTCGTGGCAGAGTTCCATGCGCGCCGCACTCAGGGCGATATCGCGCCAGTTTGAACAAAGGGGGCCTTGAATGGCACAGGACATGCTGTCGACCGTGGTGAAGCCGATCCACCGGGAAGGCTACAAGTTTATCGGGATCTTTGCGGCGGTGGCCGTGGTGCTGTTCCTGATCTGGCAGCCGCTGGGCTGGCTGGGGCTGGGGCTGACGGTCTGGTGTTACTATTTCTTCCGCGATCCGGAACGCCAGACGCCCATCCGCGAGGGGTTGCTGGTCAGCCCGGCAGATGGGGTGATTTCGCTGATTGAACCAGCCGTGCCGCCTGCCGAGCTGGAAATGGGCGATGCGCCCCTGACCCGCGTGTCGGTGTTCATGAATGTGTTCAACTGCCATGTGAACCGTGCGCCCATCGGCGGGCGGATCACGAAAATCGCCTATCGGCCGGGGAAGTTTCTGAATGCGTCGCTGGACAAGGCCAGCGTGGACAATGAACGCAATTCGATGGCGATCGAGATGGCCGATGGACGCAAGATTGCCGTGGTGCAGATTGCCGGACTGGTGGCGCGGCGGATCCTGTGCGAGGTCGAAGAGGGCGCGGAACTGCCCACCGGTGCGCGCTTCGGGATGATCCGATTCGGCAGCCGCGTCGATGTCTATCTGCCCGATGGCGTGGCGCCGCTGGTGGCGCTGGGCCAGACCATGATCTCGGCTGAAACCGTGATTGCCGATCTGACGAGTGCCGAGCCGCGCCGGCTGGCCGAGGCCCGCTGAGCGATGGCGCGCGACCGGCTATCGCTGCTGCAGCTTGTGCCAAATCTGGTCACCATTCTGGGCATGTGCGCGGGCCTGAGCGCGATCCGGTTCACCTTTGATGAACGCTATGAACTGGCGGCGGCGCTGATCATCTTTGCCGCCGTGATGGACGGGTTTGACGGCATGTTGGCGCGCACGCTGAATGCCACCAGTTCCTTTGGTGCAGAGCTGGACAGTTTCGCGGATTTTGTCAGTTTCGGGGTGGCGCCGGGGATTCTGGTCTTTGGCTATGCACTGTCCGGGCCGATGGCCGGGCTTGGCTGGGTCTTTGTTCTGGTATTTGCGGTCTGTGGCTGTCTGCGGCTGGCGCGGTTCAATATCTCGCGCGGGGCACCGGACGGGGCGGCGACACGTCATTTCGTGGGCGTGCCTGCGCCTGCGGGGGCGATGTTGGGATTGTTGCCAGTCTATCTGGGACTGTCCGAACTGGTGGATGTGACGCGCGCGCCGCTGTTGGTGGCGCTGTATCTGGCGGGGGTGGGGCTGTTGATGATCTCGCGCCTGCCAACGCCGTCGCTGAAGGCAGTGCGCATTGCGCGGGACAATGCGATCTGGGTGATGGTCGCGATGAGTGCCTTTGTGGGGCTTTTGTTTCTGCGGACATGGGCAACGCTGGTGGTGGCCGATCTGGTCTATCTGGCGGTTCTGGGCTGGTTGGCGTTCCGGCGCAGGCGGCGCGGGCTGGGCGCATGAATTTTGCCGATCCGGGGCAGATTTCATGACGCTTTTGGCTTGACGGGCCGGATCAGAAGCCCTATTCCGCCCACATCGCGCGGTTGTAGCTCAGTTGGTTAGAGTACCGGCCTGTCACGCCGGGGGTCGCGGGTTCGAGCCCCGTCAACCGCGCCATATTCAAAAGCCCCTGCCTTTCGGCGGGGGTTTTTGCATTTCAGGTATCTGGAAGGCCGGTTTGCTTCGCTGGCTGTTCCCTTGCGCAGATCAAAGCCCGGCAAGGGACAGGGCTGCGCCGCCCAGGGCGGCAGCCAGCACGACCGCCCATGGCGGTGCTTTCCACAGGCTGAGCGCCAGAAAACACCCAAGCGCGAGGGCGAAATCGGGCATGCCCTGCACGGCGCTGGTAAAGACCGGGTCATAGAGCGCTGCGCCCAGAATACCCACAACGGCGGCATTGGCCCCCTGCATCAGCCGCTGAGCGCGGGCCATCTGGCGAAACCTGTCCCAGAAGGGCAGAACCCCGATCAGAAGCAGGAAGCCGGGCAGGAATATTGCGCCAAGGGCCAAAGCCGCCCCGGCCAGCCCGTTGGGCCCTGGGCCAAGGACAGCGCCCAGATAGGCCGCGACCGTGAAAAGAGGGCCGGGAACAGCCTGCGCGGCCCCGTATCCGGCAAGAAAACTGTCCGCCGATACCCAGCCCGGCGCGACCACTTCGGCCTGCAAAAGCGGCAGCACCACATGGCCGCCCCCGAGGACCAGTGCACCGGCACGGAAAAAACTGTCGATGACAGCGAAACTCTGGCCCAGCCCGGCGGCCAGCGGCAAAAGCACGAGCAGCAGCAGAAACGTTGCAAGCGCGATCAGGCCGATTCGGCGTGACACGGGCATCGTCTGCCCGGTGCGCTGCGGGTCTGCACCTGTCGGGGCCGGTGTGCCAAGGCCCAGCCCTGCCAGCGCCCCCAGCGCGATCGCGCCGGCCATGCCGATCGCGCCGGGCAGGATGGCCAGCAGGGCCACGGCCCCCAGTGCGATTGTTGCGCGGGCGCGGTCCGGGCAGAGCGTGCGCGCCATGCCCCAGACAGCTTGTGCGACAATCGCCACGGCAACCAGTTTCAGCCCGTCGATCATTCCGGTGCCAACAGGTCCGGACAGGCTGGCCGCGCCTGCAGCAAAGGCCAGCAAGATCAGGGCCGAGGGCAGGGTGAAGGCGGTAAACGCCGCCAGCGCCCCCAGCCAGCCCGCGCGCATCAGCCCCAGTGCGAACCCCACCTGAGAGGATGCGGGACCGGGAAGAAACTGGCACAGGGCGACCAGATCGGCATAGGCCTGTTCACTCAGCCAGCGCCTGCGCAGCACCAGTTCATCGCGAAAATAGCCCAGATGCGCGATTGGCCCGCCAAAGCTGGTCAGGCCGAGCTTCAGAAATGCTGCGAAAACTTCGCCGGGGCGGCCCTTGGGGGTGCTGGGCTCTCGGGTGGTCTCTGTCTCTGTCATGAAGCCCCGCGAAGTGACAAGAACGGACGCCCTTGTCCGGGCTGCCGGGGGTCAGTATCGGATATTGACAGGGCGCGGGCAACAGGGCGGGGCTGCTGCAACCGGAAAACCCCCTGCCTTGCGGGCAGGGGGATGTGTCTTTTCAACGGTTCAGGCGATTCAGGCCTTGGGTGTCCGGCTGCGGGCGCGCAATGCACCAAGGCCAGCAACACCCCCCAGAAGCAGCCAGCCAGCGGCGGGCAGCGGGATCGGGGCAAGCGGTTCATCATAGGCGGTGAGTCGATGTTTTTGATCACACAGCCGCGAGTTCTTTGCGTTTCGCGAAACGCGCTTGCAGGACGCAACAGTTTGGGTTTGACTTGGCAGGGCGCGAAGGGTTGGGGCTGGCACGATTTGCGGTTTTCACAGGACTGCGCAGCGCGTAAACTGGCCTTGCGACGACCGGGGAAAGGCCTGTGAACAAATCCATTCTGAACCGGATAGAGCAGCAGGGGCTGCGGATGACCGATCAGCGCCGCACCATCGCGCGGGTGATCGAGGATGCGGAAGATCACCCCAATGTCGAAGAGTTGCATGCCCGCGCGAATGCGATCGATCCGCGGATTTCACTGGCGACGGTCTACCGGACAGTCAAGTTGCTGGAAGAGGCAGGCATTCTTGACCGGCTGGAATTCGGGGATGGACGTGCGCGGTTTGAAGACAGCGAGCGGGCGCATCATGATCATCTGATCGATATGGAGACAGGCGAGGTGATCGAGTTCTGCGACCCCGAGATCGAGGCCTTGCAGGAAAAGATCGCGCGACGGCTGGGCTATCGGCTGGAAGGGCACAAGCTGGAATTGCTGGGCCGCAAGCTGCGCGACTGACGCGCCCGGGGCTTGACGCGCAGGCCGGAACCGGGTGAGGTGCAGACCAAGGTCAACCTTGACCCAAGGATGTAATTCATGCCCTACACAGCGGCCCATTGGGGGGTCTATCAGCTGGCGCAGCCCGGCCCCGGCCCGGTTCTGCACCCTGTTGCCGATGATCCTGCACCGTCGCGGGTCG
>SKWJ01000134.1 GCA_007128995.1 Paracoccaceae bacterium | reverse complement strand
GTTGATTTTTTCATTTCGGAGATCAGGCTCCGCGCGCAAACCCGCCTGCTGCAAAGCGTCTACAACCTCTCGGCAATAGCCATCAGCATCAGAGATGATCGAGGCCACAACAACCTGTCGCGGCGCCAGCCAAAGCGGAAGTTTTCCGGAAAAGTTCTCGATCAGAATCCCGATGAACCGCTCGAACGACCCGAGAACCGCGCGGTGCAGCATGACGGGCCGGTGCTTCATGCCGTCTTGCCCGACATAGGATGCATCAAGCCGTTCAGGCAGCACGAAATCTACCTGAAGCGTCCCGCATTGCCAATCACGGCCAATTGCGTCCGTCAGGACAAATTCCAACTTTGGCCCATAAAAGGCACCTTCCCCGGGGTTCTCTTCAAAACTGTAGCCGGCTGCTTTGGTCGCAGCGCGCAGTGCGTTTTCCGATTTGTCCCAGACATCATCCGAACCTGCACGCGTTTCCGGCCGGTCAGAGAACTTGACACGAAACTCAGAGAACCCGAGATCGCGGTAAATCGCGCTGAGAAAGTCGATGAATTTGCGAGTCTCTGACTCGATCTGGCTTTCCTCGCAAAAGATATGTGCATCATCCTGCGTGAAGCCACGCACACGCATTATACCGTGCAGCGCTCCCGAAGGTTCATATCGGTTGCATGACCCAAATTCGGCCATGCGCAAGGGCAGATCACGATAGGATTTCAGACCCACATTGAAGATTTGCACATGGCAAGGGCAGTTCATCGGCTTGAGCGCGTTGACAGCCTTTTCACGCGCGTGATCTTCGTCCACTTCGACAATGAACATGTGGTCCTGATACTTCTCCCAATGCCCTGAAGCCTCCCAAAGCTTGCGGTCGACCACCTGAGGCGTATTCACCTCGATATAGCCTCCGCGGCGTTGCTGGCGGCGCATGTAATCCTGAAGGCTGGTATAGATCGACCAGCCATTTGCATGCCAGAACACCTGACCGGGCGCTTCTTCCTGCATATGGAACAGATCCATTTCGCGCCCGAGTT
Source organism: Paracoccaceae bacterium (assembly GCA_007128995.1). Lineage (GTDB taxonomy): Bacteria > Pseudomonadota > Alphaproteobacteria > Rhodobacterales > Rhodobacteraceae > Roseinatronobacter. Next base: position 4,227 of record SKWJ01000134.1, on the reverse strand, counting down.
TGCGGTGATCGCGCTTGGCTGCTTCTTCCAGCATTGTCAGATGGGCTTTCAGGTCATTCCGGTTTTTGAAAGCCACGCCATATATTCGCTGAAGCATGGGCCGGGTATTGTCGCCAAGCCAGTAAGCGCCTGCAATGCTCATGAGTTTGAAGGCATCGGCCGGAACCTGTCCAGTATGCTGCAGATGCGGGCCGCGGCACAAATCCTGCCACGCACCGTGCCAATACATCCGCAGCGGCTCACCTTCGGGGATGCGGTCGATCAGTTCAAGCTTGAAAGGTTCTTCCGCCGCTGTGTAATGGGCGACGGCGCGCGCGCGGTCCCATACCTCGGTGCGGACAGGTTCGCGTGTATTGATGATCTCGCGCATTTTCGCCTCGATCAGCGCAAGGTCTTCGGGCACGAAGGGATCGCGCCTGTCAAAGTCGTAAAACCATCCCTTGTCTCGCACAGGCCCGATGGTGACTTTCACATCCGGCCAGATGTCCTGAACGGCGCGCGCCATGATATGGGCCAGATCATGGCGGATAAGTTCCAGCGCCTGCGCGTCATCCTGCATGGTGTGGATGGAAATGCTCGCATCCCCCCCGATCGGCCATTGCAGATCGAAATGCGCCCCGTTCACAGTGGCCGAAATGGCTTTCTTCGCCAAAGAACTGGAAATGCTCGCGGCAACCTCGGCAGGTGTCACGCCCGCATCATATGCACGCTTGGTTCCATCGGGAAATGTAAGGGATATCTGGGCCACGGCCGATCCTCGTCTGTTTGGCGCCTACGAAACGCCCGGTTGCGGATTACGGCGCTTCGGTAGACCCTTGACGGAACCAAAGTCAAGCGGGAACGTTTCACCGGTTTCCCAACCAGATCTTTCGGAGTTTTCCATGTCAGAGCCACGCGCCGCTGTCCAAGTTGCCTATGAGATGCTGGCGGCAGAAGATGACTGGCGCGTCTGCAAGGACATCTCTGAGAGCGCGTGCCATGCACAGCCTGAGAATTTCGTCCGTCATGCAGTGGCTCTCGGGCTGAGCAAGGCTGCAGATGGGCTTATGGACCCGAAGCTCGTACTTTCATGGCTGATGACGCATCTGGGGGCTCCTTCAGCCCTCATCGGGCTTCTGGTGCCGATCCGAGAGGCCGGGGCCTTGTTACCCCAACTCTTTACGGCAGCCCGCATTCGCGCCATGGCACAGCGAAAATGGGTCTGGGCTGCAGCCGCATTCGGACAGGGCGCAGGAGCCGCGATCATCCTGTTTGCAGCAATCATGTTTGAGGGGGCTTTCGCGGGGGGGCTGATCCTGCTGGGACTGACCGTGCTGGCACTCGCGCGGTCCGTTGCGTCGGTCGCTTACAAGGACGTTCTTGGCAAGACCATCTCGAAAGGCCAGCGTGGAACCGTTACCGGGGCCGCAGGAACATGGGCCGCAGCCGTGACCATTGTCTTCGCTTTGGTGCTGATCGCGTTTTCAGAGGTGCGCGCCGTGATCGTGCTGGGCGCGATGGCGATGGGCGCGGCAGCCTGGGTCCTGGCTGGTGCAGTGTTCATGGGCCTTGCGGAAGATCGGGGTGCACAGGACGGCGGCGCGAACGGGGCGCGTGCCGCGTTGGCCAATCTGCATTACCTGCGCGACGACAGTCAATTGGCGCGTTTCATTCTGGCCCGGGGCCTACTGACATCGACAGCGCTGGCCCCACCCTATCTGGTCATCCTTGCGTCCGGTGAGGGTGGCGCCGCGCTGGAAGGACTTGGGGCGCTGGTCCTCGCCTCTGCGCTTGCAGGGCTGTTGTCCAGCTACGTCTGGGGAAGGCTCGCAGACCGTTCATCGCGCCTTGTTCTGGTCTGGACCGGCGTTCTGGGCGCGAGCGCGATGGCTCTGACACTGGGATTTGCAGGCTTTGGGCTTTCGTCCACCTTCTGGGCGATGCCGCTGGCGCTTTTTGGGCTGATGGTTGCCCATCAGGGTGTACGGCTGGGCCGCTCTACTTATCTGGTGGATATGGTTGGCCCGGACCTGCGCGCCGTCTATACCGCGATTGCAAATACCGTGATCGGTGTCATCCTGCTGGGAAGTGGTGTATTTGGCGCTATCGCATCGCTTGCGGGGGCTGGTGTCACATTGGCACTTTTTGCCTGCTTTGCAACGGCAGGCGCATTCGTGGCTTATGGATTGAAGGAACTTGGCGATGGCACACCGTCTTGAAACCAGCACTGGCCGGACCCTGGCGTATCACAAGACCAATGGGACAGGTCCGGGGGTTGTGTTCCTGGGGGGGTTCATGTCGGACATGAATGGCACCAAGGCGGTTTATCTGGAAGACTGGGCACGCCAGCAGGGACGCGCATTCCTGCGTTTCGACTATTCAGGCCATGGCGAAAGTTCCGGCAAATTCGAAGACGGGTGCATCGGGGATTGGGCCGAGGATGCGCAGGCCGCAGTGACCGCGCTGACCAAGGGCCCTCAGATTCTTGTCGGTTCATCCATGGGTGGATGGATTGCCTTGCTGCTGGCGCGCCGCATGCCCGAACGAATCAGTGGTCTGGTCGGTGTCGCAGCAGCGCCGGATTTCACAGAAGACAGCATGTGGCCGGGCCTGAGTGACTCGCAAAGGCGACAGATAAGTGACGAAGGTCAGACCCTTCTGCCCAATCCTTATGAAGCCCCCTACACATTGACACGACGTCTGTTCGAGGATGGCCGTCATCATCTGGTCCTGCGCAGCCCATTGCCGCTGCCATTTCCCGTGCGGCTGGTGCAAGGAACCGCTGACGAAGCGGTCGAAACATCGGTTCCACTGCGGCTACTGGGCCATGCAGAGTGTCATGACATGCGACTGACACTGGTCAAAGACGCTGATCACAGGTTTTCGACTTCTGACTGTCTTGCAATGATCACAGACGCCATCGCCGAGGTCAGTCGACGGGGCTGATCTGTCGTCAGCCTCGCAATCTATCCAGTGCCTGAGCATGAAGCGTGGCATTTGCGGCTGCAACGACCTGACCTGTCGCATCAACAGCATCGCCGTACCAATTCGTCACAATACCCCCTGATGCTTCGATAAGCGCAATCGGCGCCGCAATGTCATAGGGTTTCAATCCGGCTTCAATGACCAGATCGATATGTCCGGCGGCCAGCAACGCGTAAGCGTAGCAATCCAGACCATAGCGCGTCAGCTTTACATTCCGCGCGACGCGTTGGAAAGCAGCGTACTCTTGCGGCGATCCGATTTCGGGGAAAGTTGTGAACAAGATCGCGTTGCCCAGATCAGCCGTTGCACGGGTTGCAAGCTGTGTTCGCCCTTGAGGTCCCATGACCCAAGCCGCCCCCAGACCACCGAAAAACCGCTCACCAATGAAAGGTTGATCAATCACCCCGAGGAATGGGCCGTTTTCATTGGCAACCGCTATCAAAACCCCCCAACACGGGGTTCCGGCAAGAAATCCGCGGGTTCCATCCACTGGATCAAGGATCCATGTCAAACCTGACACGCTGTCTTTTGATCCAAATTCCTCGCCCAGAATACCATCGTCCGGCCGCAGCTTCTCCAGATGCGCGCGCATGGCAGATTCGGCAGCACGATCTGCCTGCGTGACCGGATCAAACCCGACCTCTGCCTTGTTGTCTGCATCAAGCCGTGTGTTGCGGAACCATGGCAGTGTTGCGTCCCGTGCCAGATCCGCAAGTTGCTCAATAACAGAAAGCAGCTCTGCACGCAGAGCGGCATCAATACTGCGGTCAGTCATTCGGCAACTCCAGTCCTGTGCGTTTCGTGGCCTCAGTTACAAAGTCGCAACGAAAAGGCAACCACCACAGGACCAACTGGGATCAGGCTGCGTGCCCCAAAGATTGCGCGAGCTGCAAAAGGCGTTTGCGCTGATCCTCGGGAATTTGATAGTAGGTTCGCAAAAGCTCAAGGGTTTCTTTCTTCTTCATCAGATTTTCGTCTGTCGAGTCATCTGAACCGGCATGGTCAAGGCCTTCAAAAAAGAAGCTGGGCTGAACTTCCAGAACCCGGGAAATATCCCACAATCTGGAGGCCGATACCCGATTCATCCCTGTTTCGTATTTCTGAATTTGCTGAAATTTAATTCCGACAGCAGCCGCAAGCTGCTGTTGCGTCATCCCGATAAGCCAACGACGCTGCCTAATTTTTTGTCCAACATGAATATCCACCGCGTGGGCCATGATCGCATCCTCATGTTATTGCACACCTGTGCATGTCGCCGAATTG
>SKWJ01000373.1 GCA_007128995.1 Paracoccaceae bacterium | reverse complement strand
TAGGCCTACCCGGCCAAGGAAATCATCCGGGTCAAAGCCCAACCCCTCCCATTGCGCGCGCAGATCCTCGGAAATCTCGGCCACATCGTCATAGAAACCCGGCAAGGTGATGCGGCCCTGATCATCATGCAGATCGGCGAGAATACGCGCCAGCACGCGCGCGGGGTTCATCGCCGCGCCACCAAAGCTGCCCGAATGCAGATCGCGAGCGGGGCCCTGAATGACGATCTCTTCGCCGAGAAGTCCGCGCAGCATTGTGGTGATTGCCGGCGTCTGCGCATCGAACAGGCCAGTGTCGCAAATCAGCGCAAGATCGGCTTTCAGCGCATCGCGATTGGCTTCGAGATACGGCACAAGGGACGGGGACCCGCTTTCTTCTTCACCTTCAAGGCAGAAGGTAAGCTTGAGCGGTAGACTGCCATGCACTTTCAGCCATGCGCGACATGCTTCAAGGAAGGTCATCATCTGGCCCTTGTCGTCAGATGCGCCGCGCGCACGGATAACCTTGCCGGCGGGCGTATCCTCGAGCCTTGGTTCGAATGGCGGGCTATCCCAGAGGTCCAGCGGGTCGACGGGCTGGACATCGTAATGTCCGTAAAACAACAGATGCGGACCGGTTTCCGAGCCCCCCCGCGCTACAACCATCGGGTGGCCTGCGGTTGCGTCCTTGCGCGCGGCAAACCCCATCGTGGCCAGATCTGCGACCAGCCAGTCAGCGGCGCGGTCCACATCTCGCGTATGTGCCGGGTCGGTGGAGATGGAGGGTATCCGTAACAATTCTGACAGCCGGTCCAAAGCTTGTGGCATGTCCCGATCGATCTGGTCAAGAACTGCGGAAAGTGGGGTCGTCATGCTGCTGCTCCGGTGTCCTGATATGTTTCGCAGACCCTATCAGAGCGCGGGGGGCTGTCCAGTCCCGACGAGATGACTATAGTGCGCCGCACCTGATTACCGATTCTCTGGAGGAACGTGCATGCGGAGATCTTGCCTTGGATATCTGGCAGCAATCTTGTTTTCGACTGGTAGCGGTGCTGTCGCGCAGGACGTGATGACAGAAGTCTATCATCTGGGTGAGTTTGAGGTTCGGGTTCTGCTGCACTCGTTTCTGACGGAAGAAGAAATGACAACCTTGCGGGCTGTCGGGCAGAGCCAAGAAGCGCTGGGCCTGTTTGTCAGTGAGGGGCCGGGATATGCGGCGCTTGCTGTTGCCCCTGACGAAGGCTTTATGCGCAACGGCCTACCCGTCGAATCGGCGATCGCCCTGTCTGGACTGGACACGCTGTCCGAAGCGCGTCGCGCAGCGAACGCAGCCTGCAACTCTGCGCGCACCAGTTCTGCCGCCTGCGTGACTGTTCTGGCCATATCACCGCGCTAACTTGCAACACCTGCAGCCGGATGCGCATCTAAAGGCCTGCTGCCTGCGGTGATCTGGCGGCACAGACCACCTGTATGAACATTCGGCCGAATTTCTGACGTTAAGGCGCAAGGGCCTTAATTTGCGTTTGCCGTGCATCCATGCCCGTCCGGCGCAGGTCACCGTCAGTCGGGCGTACATATGCGACGAAGCGTCACGCGCTCGATGTTTGTTCTCCGGACCAATTTGACATAGGTCAAAGTCTGTATCGGGCGACGAAAGTATGCCTGTTCCAAGCGGCTAAATTGCTTTGCATTGGGCAGCATGACCGTTAGATACGGTGACATACCCAGCAGGACTGCGAGGGAGAAGGTTTTGGACTACACTGCTGCACTTGATACTGCTTTGAACCGATTGCATCACGAAGGCCGGTATCGGACTTTCATTGATATCGAACGGAATAACGGGCACTTCCCGAACGCAGTCTGGACGCGGCCTGATGGCAGCAAGCGTGACATCGTGGTCTGGTGCGGGAATGATTACCTCGGCATGGGCCAGCAACCGATCGTTTTGAATGCGATGCACGAGGCGCTTGACGCAACTGGCGCAGGCTCTGGCGGGACGCGCAACATTTCAGGCACAACTGTCTATCACAAGCGGCTTGAAGCCTCGCTCGCTGATCTGCACCAGAAAGAAGCAGCGCTGATCTTCACCTCTGCCTATATCGCGAATGACGCGACCCTGTCTACATTGCCCAAGCTCTTTCCGGGGCTGATCATCTACTCGGATGCTTTGAACCACGCCTCGATGATTGAGGGCGTGCGCAGAAATGGCGGCGCGAAGCGCATTTTCCGCCACAATGATGTTGCCCATCTGCGAGAATTGATGGCCGCAGATGACCCTGCAGCCCCCAAGCTGATTGCCTTTGAGTCCATCTATTCGATGGACGGTGATTTCGGGCCGATCAGGGCGATCTGCGATCTGGCAGACGAGTTTGGTGCATTGACCTACATTGATGAGGTGCATGCAGTCGGTATGTATGGCCCCCATGGTGCGGGCGTGGCCGAGCGCGAGCGCCTGATGCACAGGATCGATATCATCAACGGCACTTTGGCAAAGGCTTATGGGGTCATGGGTGGGTATATCGCGTCATCTGCGAAGATGTGTGATGCTGTTCGATCTTATGCCCCAGGGTTCATCTTCACCACATCGCTTCCCCCTGCCGTCGCTGCAGGGGCGACTGCTTCTGTCAACTTTCTCAAGTCGGCACAGTTCCTGCGGGACAAGCAACAGGAAAACGCGCGCATCCTGAAAATGCGACTGCGCGGCTTGGGGCTGCCGATTATCGATCATAACAGCCACATCGTGCCGGTGCATGTGGGTGATCCGGTTCACTGCAAGGCAATTTCCGACATGCTGCTCGAACGCCACGGGATCTATGTTCAGCCGATCAATTTCCCAACTGTTCCGCGTGGAACAGAACGCCTTCGCTTCACGCCTTCGCCCGTGCATACGCCGCGAATGATCGATGATCTGGTGCGCGCAATGGATGGGCTGTGGTCGCATTGTGCGCTGAATCGTGCCGAAATCTCGGCCTGACCAAGGATTATCACTTCAATTTGTTGCTGAATCCTATATGGTCAACCTATGGTAACGCGAATTAAAAAAGTCGCGGGCCATATTGGGGTCTGAATGGCCATAACAATGCGGTCAAGGGGCGGGCAATGAAGTGGTTTGGCGGGACTAAGCCCAAGAAAGCAGAATCAGGGCAAGACAGGGTGTCTGCAGTCGGCTTCGATGATTTCGAGGTGCGTCTGGGTGATCTCATGCGCGGCGAGCGTGCGACGCTTGGTAAATCTCTCCTGGATGTGCAGCGCGAACTGCATATCAGGGCAACCTATATTGCCGCGATCGAATCCGGGGATCTTACAGCGTTCGAGGCCGCAAGCTTTGTTGCAGGCTACGTTCGATCCTATGCGCGCTATCTCGGCATGGACCCTGACTGGTCATATGCGAAGTTCTGCGCGGAAACAGGCTTCGCTGTCCCTAAGGACCTGCAACGCAGCACCTCATCCACACCTGTCATGTCCAGCGCAGCCGCGAATCGGGATTTCTCGCAAGGGTTGCTTGCGCGCACACGCATGGCGGTAGAGCCTGATCCGATTTGGAAACGTCTTGATCCAGTAGCAATCGGGTCCGTCGCTGTGATGGTGACATTGGTTGCGGCGCTTGGCTTCGGCGGCTGGACCGTCTTGCGCGAGGTGCAGCGCGTCAATCTGACACCCGCCGACCAGTCGCCTTCGGTTATGGCGGAACTGGATCCGGTGATGGCCGGTGCGACACCGCGTAGCGTCACCAGCCAAGAGCCCGGCTTGCGGATAGCGGCAGAGCGCTCTGAAGGTATCGTGCAGGCGCAGGGGGTCGTGCGCGACCACCGCCCCGAGGCGCTGGATACGCCCATAGTCATTTCCCGGGATGGGCCAATTGCCGCGATTAACCCGCATGCTGATGCAGTGGAAACTTCCGATGGCGATATTCGTTCAGCAATTGATCTGGCTCTGGCAGAGGCAGAGACTGGGCAGAATGTTCAGGTCACCAGCGACGGTCCACCAATGGTCGAAATACTGGCTGTGCGTCCAAGCTGGATTCGCGTGCGTGCGTCTGACGGAACCGTGCTATTCGAGAAGGTTCTGGATGCTGGCGAACGCTATACGGTGCCGCAATCGGAAACCCCGGCAACTTTGCGTGCAGGAAATTCCGGCTCTGTCTATCTTCTGGTGAATGGAGAGCCCTTCGGCCCGACTGCACCCGGTGCACAAGTGGTTGATCAGATCGCCCTGTCGCCGGATGCCGTGACCGAGCGGTTCGCGATGGCCGATCCGGAAGGCGATCAGGCCCTGCGGGACTTCATTGCTGTGGCACAGGCCGGGGATTAACCTGTCGTTCAGCGCCTTCGTGGCAGGAGCGGCTTTCCGGATCAATGACCCACTGTGCTGTCAGACACCGCGATCTGCACAATGCGCGGAGCGCGCATGCTGGAAGCCTTTTGCCGTAACTTCATTTTGTCTGATGCGAGTGTCGCGATCTGATCTGGCCAGGGGCGGGCAGTAGGGCTGCGATCAGGTTGCTTACGGGGCGGGCCCGCCTGGCATGCCCAAAAAACGCGGTCTGATCCTCCGGAACCATTGCTGCAAGCCCTCAACTGGCTTACCTTTAGGGCGCAACAGAAAAGGGCCCATGTCACATGGATCACAACCATATTCGTCCTTGGCGCAACATCGAGCGGCGCAAGTCGCGCCAGATAATGGTGGGGTCTGTGCCGGTTGGCGGGGATGCTCCGATCTCTGTCCAGACCATGACCAATACCGATTCGGGGGATGCGCCCGCGACAATACGTCAGGTGCTCGAATGCGCAGAGGCTGGTGCGGATATTGTCCGCGTCTCGGTCCCGGATACGGATGCCAGCCGCGCGCTTCGCGAAGTGGTGCGCGAAAGCCCGGTTCCTATCGTTGCGGATATCCACTTCCATTACAAGCGCGCGATCGAAGCTGCCGAAGCTGGCGCGGCGTGCCTTCGGATCAATCCCGGAAATATCGGCGATGCCAGCCGGGTTTCTGAGGTTGTCAAGGCCGCGCGAGATTATGGCTGTTCGATCAGGATCGGGGTGAATGCGGGATCGCTTGAAAAGCACCTGCTTGAAAAATATGGTGAACCCTGTCCTGATGCCATGATCGAGAGCGGTCTGGACCATATTCGGATTCTGCAGGATCATGATTTCCATGAATTCAAGATCAGCGTCAAAGCTTCGGATGTGTTTCTCGCATCGGCCGCGTATATGGGGCTTGCGGAAGCAACAGACGCCCCCATCCATCTTGGAATTACCGAAGCAGGCGGCATGATT
>SKWJ01000511.1 GCA_007128995.1 Paracoccaceae bacterium | reverse complement strand
CTGGGGAGCGCGGCTGACTGGCCGCCGCCACGTGGCGCGCGTCGTGCCAAATCCAAAGTGGCCGGATTTTGCGCCGCCCAATGGCCGGATTTTACTCCGCCGTTGACACTGCAAGGCGCTGGCATCTCGATCATGCATTACGTCAACGAACTGACCTACCTGCTGTTCCTCAAGATGCTGGAGGAAACCGGCCAGACCGCGATGATCCCGCCCGCATACAGCTGGTCTCAGCTGTCTAAGGCCGAAGGCGGCGACCAACTGCGCTATTACAAGAAGCTGCTGCTTGATCTCGGCGATCCGGAAATCGTGCATAACCCCATGGTTCAGGCCATCTTCACAGATGCCATCACCCACCTGCGCGAACCCAAAGACCTGAAAACGCTGACCACCAATATCGACAAGATCGACTGGTTCACCGCCCGCGAGGACGGCCTTGGCGATATGTACGAAGGCCTGATGCAAAAGGTCATGTCGGATACCAAGTCCAAGGCGGGCCAGTATTTTACCCCCCGTGCCCTGATTGACAGCATCATTCGCGTGATCAAACCGCAGGTGGGCGAGATTGTCCAAGACCCCGCCGCCGGCACAGCTGGCTTTCTGATCGCGGCTGACCGCTACATCAAGGACGCGACCGATGATCTGTTCAAACTGTCCGAAGAACAGGGCCGGTTTCAGCGCCGCATGGCGTTCCGGGGGCACGAATGGGTGCCGGATACCCGCCGCTTGTGCGTGATGAACATGCTGCTGCACGGGATTGAAAGCCTTGTCGGCTGCGAAGATAGTTGTGCGCCGCAGGGTGAGATGTTGGGCAAGGCGCATGTAATCCTGACCAATCCGCCCTTCAACAAGATGCCATCCAATACCAACCGGCCAGACTTCACCCTGACAGCAGGCGAACGGGTCGGCCCCATGCCCTTCCTTGAACATGCCATCCGCAGCCTGAAACCGGGTGGGCGCTGCGCCATCGTCATGCCTGACAACATTCTGTTCGGCGATGGCACGGGGTCCGAGCTGCGGCGCTTTCTGATGGTGAACTGCAACCTGCACACCATCCTGCGGCTGCCCACGGGCATCTTCTATGCACAAGGCGTGAAAACCAACGTCATGTTTTTCACCCGTGTGACCGACAAGGTCTATCCCGCCAACCACAAGGTGCAGGCGACCGAGGCCGTCTGGTTCTATGACCTGCGCACCAACATGCCGTCTTTCGGCAAGACGAACGCCCTGACCGCCGCGCATTTCGAGGAGTTTGAGCGGCTGTTCGGCCCCGACCCCAAGGGCGGATCGGAACGGGAAGAAGGTGGCGAGGCCAGTCGCTGGCGCGAGCTGACCCGCGAACAGATTGCTTCGCGGGGCGACAACCTTGATTGGACATGGCTGCGCGATGAAAGCGGCGATCCCGAAGACGAGATGACCGAACCCGACGAAATCGCCGCCGCGATCATGGTCCACCTACGCGCCGCGCTGGAAGAGATCGAAGGTCTGGCCGAGGAACTGGACACCGCGCCGATGGTGGAGGCGGCAGAATGATGGGGTTGCCTCAGGGGTGGGCGAGCGCCAAGATACCAGATGTGTTGGCCGAGCTTCCGACTGGCAACATCATCGACCAAGGCTGGAGCCCAAAGTGCGAGAACTTTCCGTCGGAAAGTGAAGAGATTTGGGGAGCACTCAAGACCACGGCAATCCAAGATGGTCGCTTTGACCCACAGCACACCAAGCAGCTTCCCGACCACCTAGAGCCGAAGCCTGCGCTTGAGGTGCACGAGGGCGACCTCTTGATGACCTGCGCAGGCCCGCGTGTGCGTTGTGGTGTAATCTGCCGCGTCGAAAAGGTGCGGCCGAAACTGTTTATTTCAGGCAAAATGTATCGATTTCGACCTAATCCAAAGGTTGTCGATGGGGACTATCTGTTGGGTGCTTTGCGTTCACCTGAACTGCAATTGGCGATTGACCAAATCAAGACAGGTGGAAGTGAAAGCGGCCTCAACCTGACGCAAGACCGCTTTAAATCGCTATCTCTAGCCCTCCCACCGCTCCCCGAGCAGCGGCGGATTGTGCGCAAGCTCGACACTCTCAGCGCCCGCAGCACCACCGCCCGCACCCACCTCACCGCCATCGAAAAGCTGGTGGAACGTTACCGGCAAGCTGTCATTGACGCTGCTTTCTCGGCCTTTGAATTGACGGTCCCTCTTCTAGAACTTGTCGATCAGGAAACAGGCATTCCTTATGGTATTGTCCAAACTGGTGAGCCATTTGAGGGCGGCGTGCCAACCGTGCGTGCGGGGGACATCAAAGGTTTTCGGTTGCTGGAGGCAGACTTAAAGCAGGTTGATCCCGCAGTTGCTGCCCAATACGGCAGGACCAAGCTGAAGGGGGGTGAAGTCCTCATAGCCATTAGGGGCTCAGTTGGCGAAACCTGCGTAGTTCCAGCATCAATGCGTGGCAATAACATCAGTCGCGAAGTTGCTTTGGTGCCGGTCGCACCGGATGTGGATGCAGCTTTCATTATGTATTTTTTGCGATCCATTCAGGCGGCGCAATATATCAAGGCAAACATCAAGGGCGTTGCTCAGACTGGCATAAACCTACGGGACCTCAAGAACTTGCCTTGCCCCGATCTGGTCCAAGTGGAACAGCGCGAAATCGTCCGCCGCATCGAAACCGCCTTCGCCAAGATCGACCGCCTTGCCGCCGAGGCCGCAAAGTCCCTGAAACTGCTTGGCCACCTCGATCAACGCATACTGTCCAAAGCCTTCGCAGGCGACCTCGTCCCCCAAGACCCCACCGACGAACCCGCCGAAACCCTCCTCGCCCGCATCATCGAGACGCGAGCAGCCGCGCCGAAGGCTAGGCGGGGCAGGAAGAAATCAGCGTAGAAAGGTATCCCATGGCAACCAGTTTCGCCGATGCTCTGACACCCCTTGCCCGAACGATGTCCCGCGCAGCGAGGAGTATCGAGATCCTGCGTGTCTCGGCCCAATTGGACGGCGATGACTTCGACGCGTCGGCAAACAAGGCGCGCGCTGCAGTGTTGAAATGGGCAAGCAAACGCGCAGGGGCAGCATTGCCAAAAGATGCCTGGGACCAACGCGACTTTGATCTGATGGCGGGTGGTCGCAACAGTGCAGCCATTCGCATTTCAAACGACGCAATGGACCTATGGGCATTGCGGGCAGAAGACCCAGACAAGACCGTGGCTGGACGCATCTGGTCCACCGAGGTGGTCATTGGCGGTGAGGCTGGAAAACGTCCGCACCTAAGCCTGCGCTTGATCGTCAGCACCAATGAACCCGACTTTCGGGTTGAACCGCACGTTCCCGGTACAGTCTTGCAAATGATCGATGCGCCGGGTCTGATCCGGGGGGCGCGGCCTTTGCAGGCTGTGCCGAGGGTGATCCAGTCTGAAAATGATGCCGAGGACCTGTGTGATCATCTTGAAGACCCGGATCGTCGTTTGCCGGTGTTTGTCGCTGTCGTTCCCGACGATGGCGGTCCACCGACTATTGATGACATCGCCTTGGCAAAAGCGACAGCTGGATTGGCGCGCGTCGTGCGTATCCCCGAGGCCTTAACGTGGGTTCTAACAAACCGCTTTGGACGCTATCGGTCGGTCTTTAACGGCGGCGTGCGTGTCTACATGGCAGGCTTTTCAGCGACTGACGATCCGTATAGCCACCGTCTGTTTCTGGGCGAGGCGCTGCGCCAAACCGAGTCGGCAAACTCATGTGCTGCATGGCTAAGGACCGTTGCTGCAGAGATGAGCATCTCCGCGACACGTCTTGGCAAGGAAGTGTTGGAGTTTTCTAGCGTCCGAACAGCCAGCCGCCGCCTCAAGGCAGAGGATCAAAACAACCGTTCCGCCCCTGATGCAGAGCTGCTTGAAACCGCTCAGCAGCTTGTTGACAGCTTAGAAAAACAGATTGTTGAAAAGAGCATAGAGATTGACGGTTATGTCGAGCTGAGCGAAGCGGCCGAAGCGCGCGCGCTTTCAGCGGAGCAGGAAAACAGAGCGCTACTGTTCAAGGTGAGGCAGCTAAAGGAAGCATTGGCGAAGGGCGGCGAAACTCCAACCCTCGAACCACCGTTTCCGTTGGTCTGGGCGGATTTCCTCGAATGGTTGGATCAAACCTATCCTGACCGAGTATTGCTAACGCCTGCAGCGCGACGAATGGTCAGATCACCAGAGTATCAGAACGTGGAGTTGGTTGCCCGCGCAATAACCTGGCTGGCAACGGAGCAGCATGAGATCCGCATAAACGGTGGTGGGTCACTCCGTGACGTCCCCATTGAGAATGGTATTCTGAACTCGCCTTGTGGAGGTGATACTTACGCCGCTGATTGGAAGGGACGGCGGTATGATGTTGATTGGCATGTCAAGACAGGCGGAAACAGTCACGACCCCAAACGCTGTCTGCGCATCTACTACTTCTGGGAAGCAGACCAGCAACAAACCGTCATCGACCACCTTCCATCGCACCGGCATACCAGCGCATCCTGATCAAACTTGCTGAAGATTATCTTGGTTGAACCGAAGGGCAATCTGCCTATCCGCCCCCCTCGCCATGGTTCCTCCCGGGCCGGATCCGTATACGGGGGGGCTGAGCGCGGCATTTCGCTAGCGACTGGCTTTTTCACCGGGGAATCCAGACGGAATCCACTTGGCGCGCGATCTGGGAAAAAGCGACTCGTTATCAAAGGCTTGCGGAATCACGATCTTGGCGTGCTGGATTCTTTTGTGGAAGCCAGGGAATCCGGAGGTTTCTGTGAGGCGCGGCACGACATTTGCCAAAGGCGGAACGTCGCCAGCGCGTCACCGAAGCTGGATTGAACTAAACTGCGGTGGGGTTTGTGCTATGGGTAAAGTTGCGCAGCGGCCCTCTTGGCGAGGGTCGCTGGGGTCGTCTCGCTGCGGATCTGATCGATTGGTTTCGCCATGTCAGAACCTTGCGTGATGGCGAACATCGTACATTGCGGCCTGTCAGAACTCTGCATGGCCGGTTTCCGGCTTTTGCGGAACAGCCGCGATAAATCGATTTGAACCACGCCGGCATAATGTCGGGCGGCGCCTGTGTGTTGTGCCGATAGATTGAAGGGGTTGACGGTTGCATCATGGCGGTCGCCATTTCTGATCGGTTGGGTTGCACGCAGGGCTTGGGATCGCCGTAATGCGCTGCATGCGACCGCCACAACAGGTACACGTGGGTGATTGATCTTTGCTGACTGCTTCGGGTTCGGGCTCAGTCGCTGTGGCATCTT
>SKWJ01000138.1 GCA_007128995.1 Paracoccaceae bacterium | reverse complement strand
TGCGTGCCTCGCGGCTGTTGCAGACGCAGGCGCTGCTGACGGCGCTGGGGACGGGCGACGACGGGCGCAGCACGCTGCTGATGGGCGATCTGAACGAGTGGCGGCTGTCTCGGCGCTCCTCGCTGGCGCCGCTGGCGGCGCGCAAGGGCGCCCATGCCCCGGTCCCGAGCTTTCCCGCGCAGTTCCCCGTGCTGGCGCTGGACCGCATCATGGCCAGCCCCTGCGCCGAGGTGCTGCATGTCGCGCGCCACGACAGCCCGCTTGCGCGCATCGCCTCGGACCACTTGCCGATCAAGGCGTGGCTGCGGCTGCCGGGGGCGCGGGACGCGCAGCCTGCCCCGGAGGAGGCCGGGTGATGCCCGCGCGCGGCGGGCCGGCGCGGCCATGACGCTGCTGGTCTGGCTAGTGGCGCTGGCCGGGCTGTTCGCCGCGGCCTCGTATCTCGCGCTCTACTCCTACGGGCGGTTCGCGCGGCAGGCGCTGGGGGCGCCCACCCACACCCTGCCGCTGGCCGAAGGCGACACCGTGCTGGACCGGGCGCTGGCGCCGGTGCAGGCGGCCCGTCCGGGCGCCAGCGGGCTTGGCTTCCTGTTCGACAACCGCGCGGCCTTCGCCGCCCGGCTGGCCAGCCTGCGCGCGGCGGGGCGCAGCCTGGACATGGTCAGCTACATCTGGCGCGACGACCTGACGGGGCGGCTCTTGGCGCGCGAGCTGCTGGCGGCGGCAGACCGCGGCGTGCGGGTGCGGCTGCTGCTCGATGATGTGAACGTGCAGGGGTTCGATCCGAAGTTCCGTGCGCTCAACGGCCACCCCGGCGTGGAGGTGCGGCTGTTCAACCCGGTGCGCAACCGCGGCACGGCGGTGCGCCGCGGCATCGAGATGCTGCTGATGGCGGTGCGCTTCAACCGCCGGATGCATGCGAAGTTCTGGATCGCGGATGCGCGGCTGGCGATCACCGGCGGGCGCAACATCGGGGACGAGTATTTCGACGTCCCCACCCCGCGCAAGCGCCCCGTGCGCGACGCCGACCTGGTGATGGCCGGGCCGCTGGCTCTGGCCGCCGCCGGGCTGTTCGATGCCTATTGGAACAGCGACCAGGCGCTGCCGATCGCGGCGTTCTGGCGCGACTACGAGGCCGGGCTGGAGCGTTTCCGCGCCCGGCTGGAGGAGGCCGCGGCCCGCCCCGAAGCCTGCGAGATCCTGGGCGCCGCCGGGGGCGTCCCGCCCGTGCCCCCGGACCTGAGCTGGAGCACGGGCGCGCAGCTGATCGCCGATCCGCCCGAAAAGGCGCTGGGGCGCGGGCGCGAGGGGTGGATGCCCACCGCCCTGGTGCCGGCCATGCGCGGGGCCACCCGCCGGCTGCGCATCGTGACGCCCTATTTCGTCCCCGGCCAGGAGGGGATGCGCGAGCTGGGCGCGCTGGCCGCCGGCGGCGTGGCGGTGGAGGTGCTGACCAACGCGCTGGCCGTCACCAACCACCTGACCGTGCACGGCGCCTATCGCCGCTATCGCCGGCCGCTGATGGCGGCGGGGGTGCGGCTTCGCGAATACGCCCCGCCCGAGCGTCTGGCCGGCCCGCGCGCGGCGATGCTGCATTCCAAGATCTTCACCGTGGACGGGCAGCGCGGCTTCATCGGGTCGTTCAACTTCGACCTGCGCTCGGCCTGGCTGAACATCGAGGCGGGGGTGCTGTTCGACGACCCCGCCCTGATGGCCGCGCTGGAGGGCGAGATCGACCGGCTGTCGCGCCCGGACCGCGCCTATGCGGTGCAGATCGCGGGCGGCCGGCTGCGCTGGACCGACGGGCCGCACGGGCCGGGCGCGCCGGTGCTGCACGAACCCGGGGCCTGCGCGCTGCGCCGGGGCGCGTCCTGGGGGATCGGGCATCTGCCGATCCACCGCTTTCTTTAGGAGGGATCAGGCGGCGTCGCCGGGCTTCTCCACATGGGCCTGGAAGTTGTCGAAGAACTGGTCGGCCATCTTGCGCGCCGCGCCGTTGATCAGCCGGGCGCCGAGCTGGGCGATCTTGCCGCCGACATGGGCCTCGACCTCGTAGGTCAGCTCGGTGCCCTCGGGGACCTCCGTCAGGCGCACGCGCGCGGCGCCGCGGGCGAAGCCTGCCACGCCGCCCGACCCCTCGCCGGCGATGCGGTAGCTTTCCCCCGCGACCACATCCGACAGGGTGACGGTGCCCCTGAAGGTCGCCTTCACCGGGCCGATCTTCTGGGTCACAGTGGCCGCGAAGCCGTCCTCGGCCGAGCCTGACAGATCCTGGCAGCCGGGGATGGATTCCCGCAGCGTGTCGGGGTCGTTGAGGTGATCCCAGACCGTCATGCGGTCCGCCGCGATCACGCGGCTGCCTGTCAATTCCATGGTGGCCCTCCCTGATGGCAGGCGCAGGATAAGCCGCATTTCGGATGCAGGTAAAGCGGGTCAGGCGGGGGCGCGGCGGCGGCGGCGGCCATCGGCGCCGGGGGCTGCACGGTTGAAGCTGAGGTCGGGCAGGGGGGTGTGTGCGCGCAGCCCGTCGAAGGGGGCGGTGGCGTGGGGCAGGGCGTTGGCGGCCACGAAATGTTCCTGAAAGCGTGGCTCGATGGCGGTCTCCACCTTGTGGATGCGGCCCACCAGCCGCTCGACCTCCGCCCGCGCGTCGCGCGAGCACAGCGCCATGCGCGCCCCCGTCCCGGCCGCATTGCCCGCCGAAGTCACACGCTCCACCGCCACATCCGGGATCATCCCCAGCACCAGCGCATGCAGCGCCGAGACATGGGCCCCGAAGGCGCCGGCAAGCACCACCCGGTCCACCCGGTCCACGCCGAAATCATCCATCAGCAGCCGCGCCCCGGCATAGAGAGCGGATTTCGCAAGCTGGATCGCGCGGATGTCGCCCTGCGTGACGGCGATGCGCGGCCCGCCCCTGTCTGTCCCGTCGTGCAGCAGGTAGCTGTGCGTCCGCCCCTCCGGCAAGCAGCGCGCGGTGCCGGTCTGTTCGGCCGACCCGATCAGTCCGGAGGCATCCACAAGGCCGGCCATGCGCATCTCCGCCACCGCCTCGATGATGCCCGAGCCGCAGATGCCGGTCACGGGCTGGTCGGCGGGGAAGGCGGGATCGTCCGACCAGAGCTCGCAGCCGATCACGCGAAAGCGCGGGGCCTTGGTCACGGGGTCGATGCGCACCCGCTCGATGGCGCCGGGGGCGGCGCGCTGGCCGGCGCTGATCTGCGCGCCCTCGAACGCGGGACCTGTGGGGGAGGAGCAGGCGAGGACCCGGGTGGTGTTGCCCAGCAGGATCTCCGCGTTGGTGCCGACATCGACGACCAGCACGAGGTCGCGGGAGCGTTCGGGCGCCTCCGACAGGGCGACGGCGGCGGCATCGGCCCCGACATGGCCGGCGATGCAGGGCAGCAGATAGGCGCGCGCGCCGGGCGCGATGCCGCCCAGCCCGAAGTCGCGCGCCGCCCCCTCCAGCGCGCCGGAGGTCGCCAGCGCGAAGGGCGCCTGTCCCAGCTCCACCGGGTCGAGGCCGAGGAGCAGGTGGTGCATCACCGGGTTGCAGACGACCACGGCCTCCAGCACGCTGCAGGCTGCGATGCCTGCGTCGCGGGCAAGGTCGGTGGCGAGGTCCGCCAGCGCCGTGCGCACCGCGGCCGTCATCTGCGCGGCCCCGCCGGGGGTCATCATGGCGAAGGAGACGCGGCTCATCAGATCCTCGCCGAAGCGGATCTGGGGGTTCATCACGCCGGCCGCGGTGCGCACGGAGCCGTCGGTCAGGTCGGTCAGATGCGCCGCGATGGTGGTGGAACCAAGGTCGATGGCCAGCCCGAAGGCCCCCTGGGCATGGAAGCCGGGCCAGATGCCCGTCAGCCGCGGGGTCGGGTCGCGGTGGCCGCGGTGGACCGCCACGGTGACGCGCCAGCCGCCTTCGCGCAGGGCGGGCTGAAGTTCCTGCAGGACCTGAATATCTGGCTGCAGGCCGCTGATATCCCACTGCTCCCGCAGCGCACGCGCCAGCCGCTCGAAATCGCCCGAGGGTTCGTGCATGTCGGGCTCCGCCACCTCCAGCAGATAAAGCCGCGTGGCGGGGTCCATCACCATGGGGCGGCTGGAGGCGTCCTTGCGGACGACCTGGCGGTGGACCTGCGAGTCCGCGGGCACGTCGATGACCGTGTCGCCCTGCACGCAGGCCTGGCACCCCAGCCGGCGGTCGGGCGCGAGGTCCCGCTTGGCGGCGTAGCGCGCCTCCACCGCGTTGGGGGGGGTCAGGGCCTGCGCCGCGCCGATCTGGCAGCGCCCGCAGATGCCGCGCCCGCCGCAGACCGAATCGAGGTCCACCCCAAGCTGGCGCGCCGCCGCCAGAACCGGCGTGCCGGAGGCAAACCGCCCCCGCTTGCCCGAGGGGGTGAACACCACCAGCGCGTCCGTCATGCCTGTCCCCTCTCGTGGCTTCGTACCAGTCCTAGCGCGGAGAGGGCGGGCGCCGAGGCCCGGAGGCGACGGATTGCGGCCTGCGCGCGTCGCCTCAGCGCTCCACCAGCACCGAGCACTGGGCGTGGCGCACCACCCGCGCGGCGGTGGAGCCGAGGAAATAGTCCGAGAACCCCGGCACATGCGACCCGATCAGGATCAGGTCCGCGCCATGGTCCTTGGCGGCGGCCAGGATGTTGCTGGGCGCGTTGCCCTCGCGCACGTCATGGTCGACAGGGATCTTGCCCGCCGCCGCGCCCAGCGATTCGAGCTTGCGCAGCACATCGCGCCGCCGGCCGGACAGTTGTTCGCGCGGCAGGGTGGCCGCCAGATAGGGCGGCAGCGGCTCCATCACATGGACCAGGACGATGCTGCCGCCGCGGTCCAGCAAGGCGCGCGCGCGTTCCACCAGCCCGCGGCCGACCCCGGTCCCGCCCAGTGCCACCGGCACGATGATCTTGGCATACATCCCTGTCCCTCCCGTTCACGCAAGCCCCCCCGGTCCGCCGGCGGGGGGTGGTCACTGCGGTATGTCGAAGCCCGGCGGTGCCAGTTCGAACCCCTGAAAGCTGAACCCCGGCGAGACGGTGCAGCCCACCAGCGTCCAGCCCCCCGCGGGCCGCGCGGCCTGCCAGTAGCCGGCCGGCACGATCATCTGCGGCATCTGCCCCGACATCAGGTCCGGCCCCAGCCGGTGGATGACCGCCGGCCCGCTGTCCTGCGGCGCCATGGACAGATCCAGCGCCGCGCCGGCGTGATAGTGCCAGATCTCGGTGGCGTCGACGCGGTGCCAGTGGCTGCGCTCCCCCT
>SKWJ01000402.1 GCA_007128995.1 Paracoccaceae bacterium | reverse complement strand
CCTGATTTTGCGCAAGCCCTTGCCGTGACAGGGCATTCAGGGCATAGACGCCGCTATGAGCGCGCAGTTGGATTATCTTTCGATCGCAGAGATCTTTCGTCGCTTTCACGCGGCAGATCCCGAGCCAAAAGGCGAGTTGGAACACGTCAATGCGTATACCTTGCTCGTTGCAGTGGCGCTGTCGGCGCAGGCAACAGATGTCGGCGTCAACAAGGCGACACGCGCCCTGTTCCAGATCGCAGATACGCCCGAGAAGATGCTGGAACTTGGCGAAGAAGGGCTGATCCAGCATATCCGGACGATCGGGCTGTTTCGCAACAAGGCCAGGAATGTCATCAAGCTGAGTCGTATCCTTGTGGATCAGTATGGCGGGGTTGTGCCATCAAGTCGTGCGGCGCTTCAGTCCCTGCCGGGGGTGGGGCGAAAAACGGCGAATGTCGTGTTGAACATGTGGTGGCGACTACCGGCGCAGGCGGTTGACACCCATATTTTCCGGGTCGGAAACCGGACCGGCATCTGCCCCGGACGCGATGTCGTCGCTGTAGAGCGTGCGATCGAGGACCATATCCCCGCCGAATACCAGTTGCATGCGCATCACTGGCTTATCTTGCATGGCCGCTATATCTGCAAGGCCCGCAAACCGGCCTGTTCGTCATGCATGATCAGAGATATCTGCCATTTCGAGGAAAAAACCCTATGAAACCCTATCAGATTGCTGGAATTGGCAACGCTATCGTTGACGTCATCGCGACAGTTGACGATCAGTTCCTGGCCCGGATGGGCATCCGCAAGGGCATAATGCAGTTGATAGAGCGCGACCGCGCAGAAGTTCTTTATCATGCGATGAAGGATCAGGCAGAGGCGTCGGGTGGGTCGGTCGCGAATACCCTTGCCGGGGCCGGTGGACTTGGCCTGCGCGCCGCGTTTGTCGGACGCGTAAACGACGACGCGCTTGGTCGTTTCTACGCAGCCGATTCCGGTGCCGATTTTGTCAATCCACCGGTCCCGGGCGGTGAGTTGCCGACGTCGCGCAGCATGATTTTTGTGACCCCGGATGGCGAAAGGTCGATGAACACCTATCTGGGGATATCGGCAGAACTTGGCCCCGAGGATGTCAGCGCAGAGGTCATGGCCGCGTCGGATATTGTATTTCTCGAAGGGTATCTGTTTGACAAGGACAAGGGCAAACAGGCGTTCCTGAAGGCTGCCCGGTCCTGTCGAAGTGCCGGAGGACGCGCTGGCATAGCACTCTCGGATCCGTTTTGCGTTGATCGCCATCGCACCGATTTCCGCGCATTGGTTGCTCAGGAAATGGATTATGTCATTGGCAATGAGCAGGAATGGGTGTCGCTCTATCAGGCCAATGACCTTGACGACGCACTTGCGCAAGCCGTGCGTGAATGTGACCTTGTCGTATGCACCCGGTCAGGCGATGCCGTCTGGATATTCGAACGCGGAACACGGTTCGAGATTCCCGTAACACGGGTTGTGCCGGTAGATGCCACAGGGGCCGGAGACCAGTTTGCTGCGGGGTTCCTGTACGGGTTGGCAACAGGGTGTGACATTGCAACTGCCGGGCGCATGGGCGTGATTGCGGCATCCGAGGTGATAGGCCATATCGGGGCAAGACCGAAGACTGACCTGAAAATGGCCTTCCAGCGCGCAGGACTGCGCGTCACCTGAGCGCAAACACTTGCAAGGCAGAGAAGCTTAACCCATATCACGGGTCAGCCGAGATGAGGGTGTTCGACTATGGGATATACCAAAACTGCCATCTTGATGGCCGCAATGACTGCTTTGTTCATGGGGGTAGGCTATCTTCTGGGCGGCGGCGCTGGCCTGATTCTGGCGCTCGCCGTTGCTGCCGGGATGAATGCCTATGCCTATTGGAATTCTGACAAGGCGATTCTTCGGATGCACAACGCCCAAGAATGCAACAGTCAGGTGCATCCGGAACTGCAGCGCATGGTGCATCGTCTGGCCGATGACGCGGGCATGCCGCATCCGCGTGTCTATGTTATCAATGAAGATCAGCCCAACGCCTTTGCAACGGGCCGCAACCCGGAGAATGCAGCCGTCGCCGCAACGACCGGATTGCTGCGGCGGATGTCGCAGGAAGAAATCGCCGCCGTCATGGCCCATGAACTGGCACATATCCGGAATTTCGACACGCTGATCATGACGATCACGGCCACGTTTGCAGGTGCTATTTCGATGCTCGCCAATTTTGCGTTTTTCTTTCGGGGCGGGCGCAATCAGGGGGCAGGCGGCGTGATTGCGGCACTGGCAGTCATGATCCTTGCGCCATTGGCAGCCGCAATTGTCCAGATGGCAATCTCACGCTCGCGTGAATACGAGGCCGACCGCGTGGGCGCAGAGATTTGCGGCAACCCGCTCTGGCTGGCGGCTGCGCTTGAGAAAATTCAGGGCTTCGCTGCGCGCATTGATTACGACCGCGCCGAGCAGAACCCGCAGACCGCGCATATGTTCATCATCAACCCGTTGCATGTGCACAAACGCGACAAGCTGTTCTCAACCCATCCCGACACGGGCAACCGGATCGCCGCGCTGGTGAAGCTGGCAGACGCGCGTGGCATCGGGCAACGTGCAGGTCAGCGCCAAGGAAATCCCTGGGGCTAACAAAGCGCGCTCTGTCCGGCATAGCGCTGTCTGTCTTGGCTTAGGCCGGAACCAAGGGCGCACGGCCATCTTCGGTGAGAAGGAACACATCACGGCCCTCGACGACGACAGCAGTCAGGGGGCCGCCATAAGCTGCGCTACTGTCAATATTGACCCGGTTTCGATAATGCGTGGCGCGGGGCAGGGCAGAGTGGCCGTGCAGAATTAGTTGGCCATGATCCCGGGTATCCATCAAAAAGGGGTCGCGAATCCAGACAAGGTCCTGTTCGCTCTGCTGTTCAAGGGGAACGCCGGGACGGATACCCGCATGAACATGCAGAACGTCACCATATCCAAGCGCCAAGGGACGGTCGCGCAGAAACGCGATGTCTTCAGGGGGGACTGCCTGCCGCGCCTGAACCCGCGCATTGTCCGAGTGAAACGATGTCGTACGATACATGCCGTAAGACATGAGCGTTTGTGCGCCCCCGATCGCGGGGTGCAGATAGGTGACATCGTCGCGCAAGTGCGGGTCTTGCCAGTCCGGTTCTGAGACGAATTTTTCGAACAGGCGGTCATGGTTGCCCTTGAGCACCTCCCAGGGTGCCCCCTCGGCCATGCCTTCGCGCAAATAGCGAATCACACCGGCGCTGTCAGGCCCGCGATCCACAAGATCGCCCAGATGAATGACAGGGGCATCCGCGTCTTTGCAGCGCTTTCGATCAACGTCGATCCGGTGATGCGCTTCGTGCAAAAGGGCCAGATGGCCATGTATGTCGCCGATGGCGTAGCTGCGCATGGGATACCCTTGTTGTCGTTTCACTGCACGCTGTTGGTTTCCGGCCCGGATCCTTGGATCGGGGCCGGGATGCAACATCATTTATGCGACATCAAAGACCAAAGGGCGCACCTGCTGGAACATTCCACTCTCGCGCAGCTTGTCAAGCACCGGTTCGGGGGCCGGTGCGTCCAGATACAAGAGCGCAATCGCATTCTGCCCGACTTCGTCCCGACCCAAGGTGAAATTCGCAATATTCACATTGTTGCTGCCCATCGTATTGCCAAGGGTCCCGATGATGCCGGGAACGTCGCGATTGGTGGTATAGAGCATGTGAGCCCCTACCTCGGCATCGATGGTAATTCCCTTGATCTGGATAAAGCGCGGTTTGCCGTCAGAGAAAACCGTACCTGCGATAGACCTTTCGCGCGTGTCCGTCACGACAGTCAGCTTGACATAGGCATCAAACACGCCCGACTTGGCCTGCGTGGTGCGCGAAATCTTGACGCCGCGTTCCTTCGCAACCACTGGCGCCGAGACCATGTTTACATCAGGATTCGTCGCTTTCATGATCCCTGCAATCGCCGCGCATCCCAGTGCATCAAGGTTCATTTCGGCCACTTTGCCATCATACAGGATGTTGATTGCCTTGATCGGTTCATCGGTCAACTGACCGGCAAATGCGCCCAGATGCGATGTCAGCTTCAGCCATGGGCCCATGACGCGGGCCTCTTCGGCCGTGACGGAAGGCATGTTCAAGGCATTTTGCACGGCTCCTGTCAGCAGGTAATCTGACATCTGCTCGGCAACCTGCAAGGCGACATTTTCCTGCGCCTCTGTCGTCGAGGCCCCCAGATGCGGTGTGCACACCACATTTGGAAGACCAAACAATGGGCTGTCAGTTGCCGGCTCGACCGCAAACACATCGAACCCCGCCCCGGCGACATGGCCGGATTTGATGGCATCAGCCAGCGCCGCCTCATCAACCAACCCGCCGCGTGCGCAGTTGACGATCCGCACGCCTTTCTTGGTTTTGGCAATGTTTTCAGCCGACAGAACGTTACGGGTCTTGTCTGTCAGCGGCACATGCAATGTGATGAAATCGGCCCGCGCCAGCAATTGATCCAGCTCCACCTTGGTAACGCCCAGCTTGGTGGCGCGCTCTTCGCTGAGGAAGGGATCATAGGCTACAACCTTCATGCGCAGCCCCAACGCGCGGTCGCAGACGATGCCGCCGATATTTCCCGCTCCGATAACTCCGAGGGTCTTGCCCGTCAGTTCGACCCCCATGAATCGCGACTTTTCCCATTTACCGGCATGGGTCGATGCGTTGGCTTCCGGGATCTGGCGCGCGACGGCCATCATCAGGGATATGGCATGTTCGGCAGTTGTGACCGAATTGCCGAAAGGTGTGTTCATGACGATCACCCCTTTTTTCGAGGCGGCCGGAATATCAACATTGTCGACACCGATGCCGGCGCGTCCGATGACCTTCAGATTGGGCGCCGCCTCGAGGATTTTTTCGGTCACCTTCGTGGCCGAGCGGATCGCAAGGCCGTCATATTGCCCGATCACGTCAAGCAGCTTTTCCTTGTCCTTGCCGATGGAGGGATCGAAGGTCACATCAATCCCGCGGTCGCGGAAAATCTGAACCGCAGTTTCCGAAAGCTTGTCGGATACGAGTACTTTGGGTGCCATATCGTTGGCTCCTTGCATGCAGAATTGGGGAATGAGCGCAGGGATCAGCCCCGCATTCGTAGAAATATCAGGCGGAAAGGGCGCTGCGTTCCGCGTCATAGGCCCAAGCCAGCCAGTCCATCAGCGCCTCGATATCCGAGGTCTCGACCGTTGCGCCGCACCAGATGCGCAACCCCGGCGGGGCAT
>SKWJ01000012.1 GCA_007128995.1 Paracoccaceae bacterium | reverse complement strand
TCATGATCATCTCCTCAGGCCGAAACGGCTGATGCGTTGATCGCATAGGGGCGAACATCAGCAAGGATCATCCCGACCGAACGTGCCCCATTCAGCCTGATCCAGCGTTCGGCAGCTTCGATTTCGGTCAGCTCGTCTGAGCCAGCAGTGACATCGAACAAAATCGCATCCACCGCTCCCGCGACTTTCATAGCGGTTACAGATGAGAACAAGGGAGGCACGGCAATCAGGCGCAATTTGCCGGCTTCCACGGTGTCGACGGCCAGTTTCGCATCACGGTTCAACAAGGCCGCGTCCGGGATCGTGCGCTCATGTATCTTCCCATCTGTATCTGACCTCGTCCCTTGCTCAACCCATCGGCCAGCATTGATGATTTCCACTTCCTTGAACCCAATTGAGAGAAGCCCCGCCACAAGATAACGGCAGCGCAGAGCTGGCTCCCTGGATTCGTGGGACACAGCCATGTAGGCCAAAGTTCGTATCCCGCGCCGCGCACAGATCGATCCAACACTAGCCGCTGCCAATGCCATGTCATCCTGAATAGGCGACCCCCAGCGCGACCGCGTCGCGCCGAGCAGCGTCAGGCCGGTGACACTGCTCAGATCCTTTGGGCGCCAGACCCGGGACTCGAGTGCTTCGCGCAGAACCAGCCAGGATCCGCCGAGGAGCAAGGCAAAAAACCCGCCTACTGTCAAAACAACCACATTGCGTGTGCCTGTCGCAAGATGGGCTTCGGTCGGTTGCTGGATAACGACCACGTTGCTGATCCGCTCAAGTTGCAGATCCTCGGCACGGCGAGCTTCGGACAACCGGCGGGCGTGATCTTCATACTGTTGTCTGGCAAGACTCAATTCGACCTGAAGCGCATTCCACTCGGATTCATGCGACGAGAGCGCCGCCAGACGCTGTTCCAGCCCGCCAAGGATGGCTTGGGCGTCGGCCTGAAATTCGACAAAGCGCTCTTCATAATCGCGGATGGTTTGCAAGGTTGACCGGGTCAGCGCACGCAAAGCATGATTGAGTGCTGCAAGGTCGGTTCCGTCCAGACTGGGCTGCGCCTGCAGGCGCAAACGTTCCTCATAAAGTGCAATCGAGCGCT
Organism: Paracoccaceae bacterium; assembly: GCA_007128995.1. Lineage (GTDB taxonomy): Bacteria > Pseudomonadota > Alphaproteobacteria > Rhodobacterales > Rhodobacteraceae > Roseinatronobacter. Next base: position 4,188 of record SKWJ01000012.1, on the reverse strand, counting down.
CATCGAGCAGCCGAAGGATCGGGTTGTCGGGCAGATCCGCCAGCACCAACGGATCACCATCGTCCCCCCGCGCTTCAAGCGCAATGATACGCGAACGGATCTGGGCCAACGTTTGTTGGGTCTCGCGCAAATGGCGGAGACCTTCTTCATGGGAATTGATCAGCAGGCTGCGTTGCGCGTCCACGTCTTCGATGCCGGTTGCGCTGCGCAGACTGGCAATCCGGGTTTCAAGCTCTTGAACCTGCGTGCGTGCAGTCTCGGTCTGACGTTCGAAATATGGCGCATCTCCCCCTCGAAACGCATCGAGCCGGAATTGCAGGAAGGAGTCAAGATAATGTTGCAACAAGATCCTTGGAACATCCGGATCTGGCCATCTCATGCTGACGATCACGACGTTCGAGCCGCGACTATTTTCGATCCCGAGGGAGGAGCGGATCTCGCGGATCAACGCTTCTCGCGGGGACAGGCGAACCTTGATGCCCAGAGCATAGGCGACCGTGTTCGTCATCTCGCGTAGACTGTCCGAAACGGTCATGACGGTGGCCCTCAGATGTTCCACCAGCGTTTCGGGCTGAGGGGGCGGCTCTGCGACAGCGTCCAGCAGGCCAGCAATGCGGATCACCTCATCAGCGAGATCAGAATTCAAGAACAGATCGATCTCAGAGGTCACATCGCTTGTCGCGGGGGTGAGGAGCATGGTGCCCTCCTGCATCATCAGCGTGCGCGGCGCTGTCTGCTCCTGACTGACCCGGATGAACAGCCGCGCCTCGCTGACGAATACGGGATCACGGAACAGCATGATGTAGAGCAGCGTCGCGAGAACTGTGGTTATGGTGACAAGAAGAAACTCCCATTTCCACTTTCGGATGCAGAACAGGATATCATGCAGGGATAGCGACTGAACCTGCATAAAGCGGCTCTCCAGCGGTGACGGGCCATTTTCTTGGGAAAAATGGTTCATGAATGCGTCCTGACTGGATCAAGTGCGGGGGCCTCTTGCACCGTTGACCCTGACCTCCGGGCAGAGACGATGCGGTCGATTTCGTCATCAAAGACACGAATGAAGTTCTCCCATGTGAACTGCCTGACCCTTTCCTGCCCACGCTCTCCCATTGCTTGGGCAAGCGCCGGGTCGCGGTCGAGCCGCAGCATGGCTTGCACGAATGGCTGCGGTTCAGGTTCAACAAGGAAACCGGTCTGCCCGTTCAACACAGATTCCCGCGGGCCGCCGCGATCAATGGCGATGGTAGGTTTGCCTTTGGCCATGCCTTCCAGCGGCGTCAGGCCCTGATCCTCGTTGAAGGCGGCCAGAAGGACAGCACGGCAGCCGGTATAAAGCGCCTGCATCCGGGAGTCGCTGACCTCGGTCTCGAACTCTATCCCCTCGAGCCCGGCGGCACGCGCGCGCAGTTCGTCGTAATAAGGTCGACTTTTGCGATCGACCATCCCTGCGATAACCAATGGCAGAGTTCCTCCTGCAGCGCGATATGCTCGGTACGCGTCTATGGCCAATTCGATATTCTTGGTCCACATGATACGACCCGGCAATAGGAAGAAGTCACCCACCTGTGTTGAAGGCTGGATCGCGGCGGCGGCGATGCCGGGATAGGCGACGATCATGTCGGTTCGTGCGGCCAGCCCGCCATCCACGGCACGCGCTCGGGTGGTCTGGCTGTTGCATATGACCCCGTCGAACTGTCGCCAGGCCGCGCGGTCGATGATACGGAATACTCGCTCGGCCAGAAGCTTCGCGGTTTTGGGGCCATCGCGCGCCATCAGGCGTTTGCGGTATTCAAGGTCATAGACCGCGCGCAACGGCGTAAAGCACAGATTCATCAGCGCCAAGCCACGGTTCCGGAAGGTCAGCAACGGTCCCAGCCCGTCGCAGCAGATTACCACCGCGTCATACTTTGAGCGGTCGAAGCGGAGACTTGCCATTGTCAGCGCCGCCTTCGCGGCCTGAAGATAGGTGCGCTCGACAGAAACCCGTCCCTGTTCGATGACGCCGCAATCGGCCAGTTCCGCAAACGTGGCCGCACGATCGTAATGTGATGTAACTATGGTCACATCATGGCGGGACCGCTTATACACCTCGAGGATGGTCCGCTCGATCCCGCTCTTGAGGTAGATCCAAGGGTAGTAGAGAACGATCCGTGCCATCATGCTGCTCCGTTTGCGACGTCCCGCTTCAGACCGCAGTCGCGACCGGCAAGGAGTTGCTTCAAGAAGCGTGCAATCTGGCGCGCGTCGTCAGGCGTCATCGACATATGAGTCGGTAGGCAGAAGCCATGATGGGCCAAGAAATCGCTCACAGGAAGATCTGCCAGAGGGCGACCTTTTTTTGGGGGGAGGCGGTGGAAGGAAAGCCGATGGATCGCTGGAAAGAATGGGCGTGTCTCTACGCCCAGCCGCGCCAGATCCCTCATTATCGTATCGCGAGAAGGAACTCCGGAGGACGGATCGCACAAGAGGCTGTAGAGCCAGACTTCGCGTTTCTGATCATGGATCACGGGCTGAAACACCAGTCCGGCAGTACCCGCTAGTTCCTTATCATAGGCCTCAGCGATGTCGGCGCGCCTCTTGCGGATTTCCTCGACGCAATCGAGCGTTCCGCAAAGGATCGCGCAATGCAGGTTCGACAGTCGGTAATTGTAGCCCACTTCATGCAGCAAAAACCGGGTCTGATAATCCATCCCGTGACTGCGCAAGCGCTGTGCCCGTTTGAAAAGCGCGGTGTCATTGATCGCCAGCGCGCCCCCCTCGCCACACGTGATCGTTTTATTGAGCTGGAAGGAATAGCTCGACAGCGCACCCAGCGCGCCGCTGCCAATCCCCTTGAGGGTAGACAGTGCCGCATGGGCCGCGTCATAGACCACCCAGAGCCCATGCGTATGGGCCAATTCCTCGAGCAACGCGCTATCAGCAAGAGTGCCGAAAAGATGCACTGGAACGATTCCACGAGTGCGCGGAGTTATCCGGGCGGCGACATCTTCCGGATCAAGACACCAGGTCTGCAGTGAAACATCTGCAAAAACCGGAGTTGCACCAGTATGCCGTATGGCATTGGCAGTGGCGACATAGGTCATGGACGGAACGATCACCTCATCCCCCGGCCCGACATTCATCAGCAAGAGTGCCAGATGCAGCGCCGTGGTTCCGTTGCTGACAGCCAGGACATGTTGTGCGTCAACCAATTCGGCAAATCGCGCTTCAAACTGGTCGCGATAATGCCCGGCGGGACCGATCTCACCCTTTTTCAAACATTGATATGCGTTGAACCGCTCCCTGCGACCGATGGAGCAGACGTTCAGCGGATAATCAATCCGGTTTCCTAGCCCGACTGGGCTATCGCCGAAACTCACCAATGGCATGGATCGGGACAGTCTGCTGTTCCCTGATTCAGTAATTTTGTGATCATCGAAATGCATCAACGCCCCCTTCCGCTCGGTATAGCGCGATTTGCATGCGGGCCAGTTCACCAAGGTCGCCTTCGCCGGAAAGATGCGCACGGTGCCAGTCGGCGATGCGTTCGACAGCCTGTTCCCACGACCATCCCGGAGCCCAGCCAAGCCTGTTCCGCGCCAATGCCGAGTCGACCATCAGCTTGGTGGCTTCAGCACCCGACAGATCGGGCTCGATCCGCAACTCAGCTTCGAAGGGCTGCATCTTCTTCAGAAAGCGGCGTACAACTGTCTCAACATCCTGCTCTGCCTCGGCGCTGGGTCCAAAATTCAGCGCGGCCGGGGCAGTGTCCGGATCGGCGAGCAGGCGGTCGGCGAAGAGCAGATACCCCCCCAGCGGCTCCAGAACGTGTTGCCAGGGACGGGTGGCGCGCGGGTTTCGGATCACGATCGGCGTTCCATCGGTGATGGCGCGCACTGTGTCGGGGATCAGGCGGTCTGCCGCCCAGTCGCCACCGCCTATCACATTGCCGGCTCGCGCCGTGGCGACCACGCAATGGTTGACCGATCTCGCCCCTCGGTGGAACCCTGCGGAGCGATAGGTGGCGGCGATGATTTCTGCCGCGGCCTTGCTGGCGCCATAGGGTTCATGCCCGCCCAGACGGTCGTCTTCGACAAAAGCACGTCCGGCATTATCGTTAAGGTAGACCTTGTCGCTGGTAATGACGAGGCAGGCGCGCACGGATGGCGTCTGCCGTACTGCCTCGAGCACAGCGGCCGTGCCGAT
>SKWJ01000327.1 GCA_007128995.1 Paracoccaceae bacterium | reverse complement strand
CCAGACCGGGGCAGAGATATTCTCGGACATGGCGCAACTGCCGCGCCTGATCGGGATCTGAACCCCGGCTTCGCCCGAGGCGGTGGGGGGTCGAGACACACGGTTATGCGGGATTTTGCAGTCGTATGCCTGCTTTTTCACGCGCGGAATAAAGGGCGTCAGCCCGCCGCGCGATTTGGTTTTGCTGCCTCAACCTGTTCGGGAACCCCTCTAGCGAACCGTCCGTCAGTATCCTTCGTCAGAAGGCGCAGATCAGCGCGCCAGCGCCTGAGCATCAGCCACGGTCAATCCCGGCGAAAGCGCATCCGGGTCGAGCACCAGTTCAATGATGGCAGGCGCGGCTGCGGCCTGAGCGCGCTCAAACGCAGGCAGGAATGCCTCGGTTGTTTCCACCCGTTCGCCATATGCACCATAGGCGCGCGCCAGCGCCGCATAATCGGGGTTGAACATCTGCGTCCCACTGACCCGGCCCGGATAGGTTTTTTCCTGATGCATGCGGATCGTGCCGTATTGCCCGTTGTTGCAGACAATCACGATGACATGCGCACCGTATTGGCGCGCGGTCGACATCTCGTTCAGTGTCATCTGGAAACACCCATCCCCGGCAAAGCAGATCACGGCGCGCTCGGGGTGCTGCAGCTTGGCGGCAATCGCGGCAGGAAAGCCATAACCCATCGATCCCGAAGTGGGTGCCAGATGGCCCGGAAACGCCCTTGCGCGCAGGTAGCGGTGCAGAAAGGCCGCGTAGTTTCCGGCCCCGTTTGTCACGATCGCGTCTTCGGGCAGATGGTCGGACAACTGATGGATGACCTGTTCAAGTTTTACAGCCCCCGGCGTTTCGCGCGGGGTCACCCATTCCAGATAATCGGCATGCGCGGCGCGGGTCCAGTCGGCCCAGTCCGGATGGGCGGGCGCGGCACGTTGGCTGAGCTTTGCAATGACGTCAACCGCAGGTGCCGCAAGTGCAAGATCTGGTCGGAACACCCGGCCAAGCTCGTCCGGGTCGGGGTGGATATGGATGATGGTCTTGTCCGGTCTGGCCGGGTCCACCAGCTCATAGCTGCCAGTCGCGATATCGCCAAGGCGCGACCCAAGCACAAGCAGGCAATCAGCATCGCGCAGACGCTGGGCGAGTTTCGGGTTCATCCCGACCGCCAGATCGCCAGCGTAATTCGGGTGCCGGTTGTCGATCCGGTCCATCCGCCGAAACGTGACACAGACCGGCAGGCCAAAGTTTTCGGCAAACTGGCCCAGCGCCTTGGCTGTCTCAGATGTCCAGACAGACCCGCCCGCAATCACCAATGGGCGCTTGGCCTTGCACAGCATGGCCTGCACGGCATCAAGCTGTTCGGAACAGACGGATGGCGGTGTTGGGGCAAGCGCGGGCAGATCGGCAACCTCGGCCTCGGCCGAGAGGATATTTTCGGGCAGCGCCAGCACCACGGGGCCGGGACGGCCTGATTGCGCCAGATGAAAGGCGCGGCTGATATATTCGGGCAAGCGGTCGGTATGATCAATCTCGGCGGCCCATTTCGCGACTGGCTTGAAGAACTCGCGGTAATTGACTTCCTGAAAGGCCTCGCGGTCACGGTGGCGGTTGTCGATCTGGCCCACGAACATGATCAGCGGCGTTGAATCCTGCCGCGCGACATGGATGCCACTGGAGGCATTTGTCGCCCCCGGTCCGCGGGTGACAAACACAACACCGGGCGCGCCGGTCAGTTTGGCATGTGCTTCGGCCATCATGCAGGCGCCGCCTTCATGGCGACAGACGACATTCTCGATACCCGATTCGTAAAGACCGTCCAGTGCGGCCAGAAAACTTTCGCCGGGGACCGAGAACACGCGGCGCACGCCCTGCGCCTTCAACTGATCTACAAGTATCTGTCCACCATGACGTCTGGCCATGCCTGCTCCTTCAAGATTGCCTTTTTCGCGTGCCCAGTGTGAGAGAATACATCACCGGGCACAACCACCCAGATTGCTTTTCGGTTCCGCAAGCTTAGGTGGACAAAAAAGATGACGGAGGCGATATGACCGAATTGAAACTGGTGGGATTATGCGGATCGCTGCGGCAGGAGTCGTGGAATCGAAAACTGCTCTATGCCGCAAAAGAAGCCTTTGGCCCGGCACAGTTCCGGGAAGGTGATCTGCGCTTGCCGCTGTTTGATGAAGACCTGGAAGCCAAGGGAATACCGGCAGAAGTGACAGCTTTGAAATCGCTTGTGGCAGAGGCGGATGCCGTGGTCATCGCCTGCCCCGAATACAACAAGGCCCCGCCCGGCGTGCTGAAGAACGCCCTTGACTGGCTGAGCAGGGGCGGCGCCCCCTGGAGGGACAAGCCTGTTGCGATCGTGTCGGCCGCTGGCGGGCGCGCCGGGGGCGAGCGCACACAATTTGCCCTGCGCCTGATGATGGTCGCCTTTCGGCCGAACCTGTTGCAGGGGCCAGAGGTGATGGTCGCCAGCCCGGCAAATGCCTTTGGCGCCGATGGCGCATTGAGCGATGAGAGAGCGGCAAAGCTGCTAGAGGAACTGATGCAGGGCTTGCGCAAGGCCGCGGGGGGTTAGGCATTGTCGGCCAGTCGCGACAGCGCTTTGAGCGACAGTTTTATCCTGCCGCCGCGCTGAAATTCTTGCACTGTGCGCCAAGGTTTGGCACGCTTTCCCTAGGCATTTTTGGGGAGAGCGTTCATGAGTATTGTTCAACAAGCCGAGGCCGCACCTGTCGAAATAGCGGGCGATCTTACACAGGATGATCTGCGCGCGGCCTTGCGCGCAGGGTGGAGTGATTTCAAGGCCCATCCCGGATACGGATTGTTCTTTGCCGCCTTCTATGTGGTGGGGGGGCTGCTACTGTATTTTGGCCTGTTCGCCCGCGGAGAGGCTGCCTGGTTCATCCCGATTGCAGCGGGCTTCCCGCTCTTCGCGCCTTTTGCGGCAGTTGGCCTTTACGAAGTCAGCCGCCGGCGTGAGGCGGGTGAGAAGATGGACACTGGCGCGATCCTCGGGGCCTTGCGGGGGCGTGGCGATGAACAGTTGCTGGTCATGGGGGTTGTTGTCCTGCTTGTCTTCGGCTTCTGGATCATTCTTGCAAGGGGGATTTTTGCCATATTCATGGCGCAATCCGGAATTGGCACCGAATCACTCGCCTTGCTGGGATCGGGCGCAGGCATCATGATGCTGCTTGTCGGCAGCATTGTGGGCGCCCTTGTCGCGTTGACGCTTTTTGCCATCACGGTTGTCAGCCTGCCGATGCTTATGGACCGCGATGTGGATTTCGTGACTGCGATCATAGTCAGCATGGAAACCGTGCGCTCTAACCCGCAAGTGATGCTGAAATGGGCGGCGCTGATCGCTGTCGGGCTTTTTGTGGCAATGATCCCGCTGTTTCTGGGCCTGTTCATCATCTTGCCAATCCTCGGTCACGCAACCTGGCATATCTATCGCCGCGCAGTCGGCGCACCGGCCTGAACGGGCGTTTTGCGGTCGTCAGATCCTGCGCCCGCATCACCCCTTCCTGCGAGAGGGCTTGGAAGCGCCGCAGCGCGCTTCTATACCTTGGGCAAAGTTCCGCCACGGAGAGTGTCCATGCCCAACCCTACTGCCGCCATGCTCGTGATCGGAGATGAGATCCTGTCGGGGCGCACCCGCGATGCCAACATGCATTATCTTGCAGGAGAGTTGTCTCAGGCCGGGATAAACCTGACCGAGGTGCGCATCGTCTCTGATCAGCATGACCGGATCGTTTCAGCGCTCAACGCGCTGCGCAAGTCCCATGACCATGTCTTTACATCCGGCGGGATCGGCCCGACGCATGATGACATCACCGCCGATGCCGTGGCCGATGCCTTTGGCGTGACGCTGGGCATACGCGAGGATGCCCGCGCGCTTCTGACAGAGCATTATGCCCGCACCGGGCTGGAATTGAACGCAGCCCGCCTGCGCATGGCGCGCATCCCCGATGGCGCATGCCTGATCGAAAACCCGGTATCGGCCGCACCCGGCTTCTCGTTGGGGAATGTGTATGTCATGGCGGGGGTTCCGGCGGTGTTTCAGGCCATGGTGGCCGAACTTCTGCCACAACTGGAACGCGGCGCGGCACTTTACAGCCAGAACCTGACCATCCCGCGTGGCGAGGGCGAGATCGCAGCCGATCTGCAAGCCCTTGCGCAAAGCTTCCCGCAACTTTCCATCGGATGCTATCCGTTCGAACGCAACGGCGCCTATGGCGCGACCGTCGTTATCCGTGGGGAAGAAAAGGCACAGGTCGATGCCGCGATGGTCCGTCTTGCCGGGCTGTTCCCCGAGGCTGTGGCGTGAACCTGCCAGATCCTGCGGAGTTGTTTTCTGCGCTGGATACGACATGGCCTGCGAAATCCTCTCGTGACGTTGATGGATGGCTTCTGCGGGAGGGGGCGGGTGGGGGCAAACGTGTCTCGGCAACCAGCCCGCTGCGCCCGGATTCTGACATCACGCTGGCCGAAGCAGAAATGCGCAGGCGCGGGCAAGTGCCGCTGTTCCGGCTTGGGGCGGGGGATGCTGTGATAGATGCGCAGCTTGCCGGACAGGGCTACCGCATTCTTGACCCGACCCTGATCTATCTGGCCCCGGTTGCGAAACTTGCGCGCAAGCCCGGCCCGGTCAGCCTGTTTCCCCTGTGGCCGCCGCTCGCGATCATGCGTGATATCTGGGCGACAGGCGGGATTGGCCCCGCGCGCCTTGCCGTGATGGCGCGCGCGCAGGGCGCGAAGACGGGATTTGTTGCGCGCATTGACGATCGTGCGGCCGGGGTGGGTTTTTGCGCATTGCATGGTGATCTGGCAATGCTGCATGCCGTCGAAGTGTTGCCTTTGCACCGGCGCAAGGGGGTCGGCGCGCTGATCCTGCGCGGGGCCGCCCATTGGGCACAATCCCACGGCGCCCGGTGGCTGGCCCTTGCCGTCACCGAAACAAACACCCCCGCCCGCACCTTGTACTCTTGCATCGGGATGGAGGTTGCCGCGCGTTACCATTACAGGGAGAAGACAGAGCATGAGCGAGAAAATCACCGCGCTTGAACTGCCAGCCACAGCAGACCTGCCGGAACGGACATCTGCCTATCTGGCGCTGTGCGAAGAGAAGATCGGCTTCGTGCCGAATGTGCTGCGCGCTTATCTGTTCGATATTGGCAAATTTGACGCATTCGTTGCGATGTATAATGATCTGATGCTGGGAAACAGTGGGCTGAGCAAGCTTGAGCGCGAGATGATTGCGGTGGTCGTCTCGTCCATCAATCGCTGCTGGTAT
>SKWJ01000392.1 GCA_007128995.1 Paracoccaceae bacterium | reverse complement strand
GACATGGCGGCTATCGCAGATTACATGACCCCGAAGCGCTTGCAGGAATGCTTGAACGACGCTGAATATTACCGCGAAGAATTGCGCGCGCTGTTTCGGCGTGGCGTGATCGGCATTGAAGAAGTCGCGCGGGCCGAACAGATTTTCCTGTATATCGTCGGGCGCATCAAGGATCTGGTGGCTCAGACACCGGATGTCCCGCAGGAAGTGCTGGAAGCGTTGTCGGCGCATCGTGACATCTACCGGGCGAATTTCTCGCTGTTTCAATCACTCCCGGATGTCTGGGCGATTGATCAGCTTCTGCCCATCGCGCCGCTGCAGCGCCTGAATGAGGTCCCGGGGCGCCGTGCCGTGCTGTCCGACATTACCTGTGACAGTGACGGCAAGATTGATCAGTTCGTGCTGGGCGACGGGGTCGGGAACGCTTTGCCGGTTCACGAGTTGCGAAAGAATGAGCGGTATTTCATCGGCATTTTTCTTGTCGGCGCCTATCAGGAAACGCTGGGCGATCTGCACAACCTGTTCGGCGACACCAATATCGTCACCGTTGACTTCAATGATGACGGCGTGCTGGAGATCCAGCACGAGGTTGAGGGCGACACTGTGTCCGAAGTCATGGCCTATGTCGAATACGATCCCAAACAATGTCTGGACGCGTTCAAGCGCATTGTGGAGCGCGGTGTGCAAGGTGGAACACTGAACCCTTCCCAGCGCAGAATGCTGATGGAAACCTATCGCCACGCACTTGGCGGATATACATATTACGAACATGAGGAGCATACCAATGGCTGAGAATAAGGATGTTCTGGTAATCGGTGCCGGCGGGGTTGCATCGGTCACGCTGCACAAGATGGCAATGAACCGGGACCTGTTCCCTGGGCGCATTGCGGTTGCCAGCCGAACCCTTTCCAAATGCGAGGCCATAGCGGCGTCGGTGAAGGAGCGGACGGGGGCCGTGATCGAAACCTATCAGGTAGATGCCGATGACGTGGCCCAGACCGTTGCGCTGATCCAGACAGTCAAGCCTGCGCTGCTTGTCAATCTGGCATTGCCCTATCAGGATCTGGCCCTGATGGATGCCTGCCTGCAAACCGGGGTTCATTATCTTGACACGGCGAATTACGAACCGCCAGAAGAAGCAAAGTTTGAATATTCGCATCAGTGGAAGCTGCATGACCAGTTCAAGGATGCAGGGCTCATGGCCACGCTGGGCGTAGGCTTCGACCCTGGTGTGACCTCGATCTTTGCTGCCTATGTGCGAAAGCATCATGTCTCGGGCATCCGGCTGATCGATATTCTGGACTGTAATGGCGGCGATCATGGCCACCCCTTTGCGACCAACTTCAACCCGGAAATCAATATCCGCGAAGTGACGGCTGAGGTTCGGCACTGGGAAAACGGCAGTTGGGTGACCTCTCCGGCCATGTCCACCAAGGTCGAATTCGACTTCGATCAGGTTGGCCTGAAGAACATGTATCTGATGTATCACGAGGAACTGGAGTCGTTGGTCACCCACTTCCCCGAGATTGAGCGCGCGCGCTTCTGGATGACCTTTGGCGACGCATATATCAACCATGTGACCGTGCTCTCGAATGTCGGCATGACCTCGATCGAGCCGGTCGAGTATGAAGGCCACAAGATCATTCCATTGCAATTTCTGAAGGCCGTGCTGCCCAATCCCGGCGATCTGGGCGAGCGCACCAAAGGAAAAACGAATATCGGCGATATCATCACTGGGCCCGCGAAGGATGGATCGGGCGAAAAGACCTTCTACATCAACAACATCTGCGATCATGAGGAATGCTACCGCGAAGTCGGATCACAGGCCGTCAGCTACACGACCGGCGTGCCCGCCTTTATCGGGGCGGCCCTCATGCTGAATGGCACATGGTCGGGAGCGGGCGTATTCAACACCGAACAGCTTGACCCCGATCCTTTCATGCAGATGCTCAACCAGCATGGTCTGCCCTGGCAGATCACGGAACTGTCCAGCCCGGTTGACTTCTGATGGCAATGCAGACCCATGCGGGCGATCCGGGCGCGTTTGCCCGGTTCGATCTGTCGCGCGTACCTTCGCCCTGCTTTGTCGTCGATGAAGCGCGGCTGGAGGAAAACCTGCGCGTGCTTGCAGATATTCAGACCCGCTCTGGTGCGACAGTGTTGTGCGCCCTGAAGGCCTTTTCCATGTGGGAACTCGCGCCCTTGGTCAGCCGCTACCTGTCAGGCGTCTGTGCATCCGGGCTGTGGGAAGCGCGACTTGGTCGTGAGCATTATGGTGGGATCGTCGAAACCTTTTCTGCCGGCTACAAGGCGGATGAGATGGGTGAAATCATCCGCCTGTCAGACCACATCGTCTTCAATACACCTGCCGCAAAGGATCGGTTCCTGCCAATGATCCGCGAAAGCGGCAAAGCCTTGCATGTGGGGCTGCGGTTCAACCCCGGCCTGCCGATGGGCGAAGATGCCAAATATGACCCCGCCGCGCCCGGATCACGGCTTGGCACGCCACTTGAAATGCTTGACGCGGCGGCACTGGACGGTGTCGATGGCCTGCACATGCACACACTGTGCGAACAGGATCTGGCACCGCTGCTGGCGATCTGGGACCATATTGCGCCCCGCATCCGTGAACTGGCCCCGCATCTTGAATGGATCAATTTCGGCGGTGGCCACCACATTACCAGATCAGATTATGACCGCGAAGGTCTGATCGCCTTTCTCAAGAACGTGCACGCAGAAACCGGGTTGCATTGCTATCTGGAACCCGGCGAAGCTGTGGCGCTGGATGCAGGCATCCTTGTGGGCGAGGTGCTGGATCTGGTCGAGAATGACGGGCAGAACGCGATTCTCGACATTTCCGCGACGTGCCACATGCCAGATGTGATCGAAGCCCCCTATCGTCCAGCCCTGCTGGGTGAGGAGGGGACAGTCCAGGTCCGGCTTGGTGGTCCGTCCTGTCTGGCAGGCGATGTGATCGGGCGTTACGCCTTCATCGCCACACCCGAAATCGGCACACGCATCGCATTTCTGGATCAGGCGCATTACTCTATGGTCAAGACCACAACCTTCAACGGCGTCCGCTTGCCATCACTGGCGATATGGAACAGTGATACCGATGCGCTGCGTGTGATCCGCCAATTTGACTATCGCGACTTCAAGGAACGACTTTCGTGAACTTTCTGAACTCTGAACTTTCTATCTCCGAACGCGGGCCCGATGCCCGCTTTCAAATCGTCCCCATGCCGCTGGAGAAGACTGTCTCTTACGGGTCCGGGACCGAAAACGGACCGGCCGCGCTGATCGAGGCTTCAGATCAGCTAGAGCGGCTCTGGCACGGGTTTGAGCCGTGCGCAGCGGGGATATACACGACCCCCGCCATCGATTGTTCGGTCCCGCTGGAATACGCGCTGGATACATTGGCCGCGCGCACCGAGTCGATCGCGCGTGCCGGCCAGATCCCGGTCACTCTGGGCGGCGAGCACAGTCTGACATGGGCGGCAGTCAAAGGGGTAAAACGCGCGACGGACCGTCCGCTTGGTATCATTCAGATCGATGCGCATGCAGACCTTCGTAACGCCTATCAGGGGTTTCGACATTCACACGCCTCGGTCATGCAACTTCTGGTCGAGGACGAAGGGGTCGCGCTGGCTCAGTACGGGGTGCGCGCATTATGTCAGGAAGAAGTGGAGTGCCGTACACGAAACAAGGTCGTGTTCATCGATGCCGAAACGCTTGTGCGCGGCAATGTCAACGAAGTCTCATTGCCGGACGATTTTCCGACTGATGTCTATATCAGCTTCGATGTAGACGGGTTGGACGCTGCGATAATGCCGGCAACCGGGACCCCTGTGCCGGGAGGTTTGGGTTACTATCAGTCGCTTGACATCGTGCGCACGGCCTTGAAGGGCAGGCGCTGTGTAGGTCTTGATATCGTCGAACTTGCGCCGATTGCCGGATGGGATGTCTGGAATTTCACTGCAGCGCAGTTGACTTATGCGCTGATGGGGCTGGTTCTGGAAAACGAACAGTAACACGCGGGTCGGGGCAGGCATCATCACAGTCCGACACCAGCGCGCACGCGCGCGGCCAGAGGGGCATGTGTCTGGCATGCTCTTGTCCCAGTTGCTGAGGGATCTGGACAGGCACCGCTATCAGATACGCTAAATCTTGTGCCCAAGGCGTGACAATCCTGCCAGAGAAGCCTATAAGGGCGGCACGTTAACAAGGATTTTCCCGCATGTCTGCAGAAGCCGAGAAGCGCGACGAGTATGGCGCCGATTCCATCAAGGTTCTCAAGGGGTTGGATGCCGTCCGAAAACGCCCGGGCATGTATATCGGCGACACCGATGACGGCTCGGGCCTGCATCACATGGTTTATGAAGTCGTCGATAACGGCATTGACGAAGCGCTTGCAGGTCATGCCGATTTTGTGACTGTCACAATCCACGCTGACAGCTCGATCTCTGTCATGGACAACGGGCGCGGAATCCCGACCGACATTCACCACGAAGAAGGTGTTTCGGCGGCAGAAGTGATCATGACCCAGTTGCACGCCGGTGGGAAATTCGACCAGAACAGCTACAAAGTGTCGGGTGGTCTTCACGGTGTTGGGGTTTCTGTCGTCAATGCTCTGTCGGATTGGCTGGAATTGCGCATCTGGCGGCAAGGCAAAGAACATGTCGCCCGGTTTGAGCGCGGCGATACCGTGCGTCATCTCGAGGTCGTCGGCGATGCCAATGGCAAAACGGGAACCGAAGTGCGCTTTCTCGCATCGACCACGACCTTCTCAAATCTTGAGTACAACTTCAAGACGCTGGAAAATCGCCTCCGCGAACTCGCCTTCCTGAATTCAGGTGTGCGCATCATCCTTGAGGATCACCGCCCAGCCGAAGCCCTGCGTTCGGAACTGTTCTATGAAGGCGGTGTGCGCGAGTTTGTCCGCCATCTGGACCGCTCCAAGACTTCTGTGATGCCAGAGCCGATTTATATCAACGGAGAGCGCGACAGCATCGGTGTGGAAATCGCGATGTGGTGGAATGACAGCTATCATGAAACGGTGCTGCCCTTCACCAACAACATTCCGCAACGCGATGGCGGTGCGCATCTGGCCGGGTTTCGTGGCGCATTGACGCGAACCATCAATGCTTATGCCCAATCCAGCGGGATCGCGAAGAAAGAAAAGGTTAGTTTCACGGGTGACGATGCGCGCGAAGGCCTGACCTGCGTCTTGTCAGTGAAGGTTCCGGACCCGAAATTCTCCAGCCAGACAAAAGACAAGCTGGTCAGTTCGGAAGTGCGTCCG
>SKWJ01000049.1 GCA_007128995.1 Paracoccaceae bacterium | reverse complement strand
AAGGCGCTCCCCTGCTAAGGGAGTAGGCCCGGAAGGGTCTCGTGGGTTCGAATCCCATCGTCTCCGCCACTTGCCCTTGCGAAAGTGTTCTCCCGATCCGACTGCGGCTGAATTTTTCCGTTGTTTTCGAGGGTTATGCGGGTGGGGCTGAGCACTGGCACTGACGCGAGGAGCCCCGAAAGCGGTCTCTCAGGGCCGATATTCTCTGGACCTGATGACTGCGCGAGTTTGATGAATAGCTTGCAAGGCTCTGAAAATAAAATACTTTTCGGGAGGGTGGCCTGAACACTTCGGCGGGGGTCGCGTTTGCTTAAATGGAACAGGAATCGAACTTTGGCCGATTGTCGTTATCAGCCGAACAGTCAAAAGCCGTGCCAAACACGGCATGGCCAAATAAGTCATGCGACCAGACCCTCGACCTCATCGCAAAGGTAGTCAAGTGCAGTGTCCTCACCTCGGCTATCAAGCATAGAGAACACCTCAGGCAGACCCGCGTGCGCAAAGGAATTCGCAATCCGCATCATCTCTGAAGGCGATTCAATTACACTTACATCACCTTTCTCGGCAATCGCGAGCAAGGTGAGGGCCGTGGGCCGCCAAGGGTCAGACCCCAGAACGACACCCTCAGCCGCCTTGTAAGTCTTGCCCGACGGCCCGGTCGGCTTAAGGCTCTTTTGCACCGCAATCATGATTGCAAAAAACCAGATATCAACGTTACGCCGGAAAGGTTGATGGACGGCCGAAGCCGAGCGACCTTCTCGGAGTTGAACAACCGACTCGATACGTTCGCGAAAGCCCTCGTCAATACTAATGTCTTGTCCTGCAAACGGATTATCCATCACGCGGTCTCCGCCAAAGCTTGGGATGAGGACTCGTATCTGTCACATACCATGCAAACCGATCTATGGTTACAGGCACACTGCAGAATAATCGCCTCCCTTGTTCCAGGGTCGTTTTTTAAGATTCGTGGGAAGTGAGCCGGATTCGTTAGCGTGGCAGCGACAACGGCCCTTTCATCCAGGATGTCCTCGCAGCCCTTAATCTCATCGTGGGTGAGAAAAAGAACAAGTTGGCTGCTGTTGGCTGCTGCAGTCCGAACAACCTCGCTTTTCACAAATCCTGCCATCATTCCCAGCGGTGTATCGATAACGTTCGGACTCTCCAAGCCACTAATCTCCGTAAGCGCCAGAACAAATGAAATGGTCAATGCTCGTCTCGACGCACCATTGAGGTCCATCGATGGATCAAGCTCCAAATCATTCCGACCATACACGACTATTCTGAACTCAGGAGTTATCTCGGCCCGAGTGATCAACGCGCTTTCTTTATCCGCACCAATCATTGATAGGAAATGATCATTCATTCGTGCGGATACAGATTGCACCTCGACAGTTTTTAGTCGATCAAGCGACCTCTCAACCACAGTGCGAATATCCGTTGCGACGCTCAGTTCGCGAGCAATCTTCTCTCCCTTTGAGACCTTGGCAGAAATCGTTCGGAATTTCTTTTCAAGTTCCGTTCTTTTCTCCTTAAAGAATTTTATGTCTCTGGAAAGCTCTGTTTCTCTCACAACTTCATCGCGGAGTTGCTTCTCGTAGGTTCTCTTGATTTCGCGCAATCGCTGGACATTAACGTCTGGAATCTTTTCTAGCTTAGCCTCGATCTCGGCCTCGTTCTCGCCGATGTCTTTATAAACTGCGGCAATACGCTGGCGTTCATCAAAAGCTACAGAATAAAGTTGACTCCAGCTTCCTGGCTCTCCCGAAAAAAGGGATCTGGCTTGATAGTATAACTCTGAGACCTTGGAGCGCAAATCATCTGCCTCCCTGCTGTCTCGGATAAGGTCCTCAATATATTTTCGTCTCCGAGCTCCATCAGGCGTGGAGCCATCTAGAGACTCACCACAGATACAATCCGAATGTTCTAGCCGATCTTCTAGGATGGGTACCGTCTTATTAGGGATTTGACCCTTTTGACGGAGTTCATCTAGGATGGCCCCTGTTTTCTTGAAGGGTTTAGCCATCAAGTGCCGAGACAGAAGCTCCGCACTCAAGAGATCAGCCTGTCTCTTTTCGGTTGACTTACGCTGTTCCTCTAGCCTCTCACGTTGACGTTTTGCGTTGACCAAATCCCTTGATAGTTCTTCCCGGTTGCCCGCGCTCAATGCGTCCTGAAGATCGCGGTCAGCTTGGTCGCGCTTCTCAGTGAGGTTTGAAACCTTGTCTTTTGTCGCGTCTAGCTCCGTCGCTTTTACGGGAATGCTATTATCGATCTTCTCGATTTCTTCCTCAATTGTTCGCGTCTCAGCGTTTCCAGCTTCCTTATCGAAGCGGTTGCGAAGCTGCCTTTCAACTGTCTTGACGTGGTCAATTGTTGCTTCGAGAAGCGACAGACCCATCATTCGTTCAATAGCCGCACGGACCTTATGTTGCTGCGCTGATTTGGCGCCTTCAATGAAACTGAGCGCGCGATCTCCGTCAGTGAAAAAGACCTCTCTAAGTTCCGAGGGCAAGTGTTGCTGAATATGGTTCGTGGGGCTAGGGAGTTCATTTAGACCCGCAGCGGTCACTTCATAAAGCTCGACGCGTGAAGTCGCTCGCTCGTTGCTGCCACCATGTGTTTCGACGCGCCTTACGAGCCGGTAGCGCTTTGGACCTATGCGTCCATCGATCTCATACTCGATCTCGACGCGGGTTTTAGCAGGTTGACCGGGAGCAAGGTCCATCCGGCGTAACGAGTAGCCTTTCGGCAATGCATCATCACCATAGAGCCCCCACTGCAACGCCGTGAGCATCGTTGTCTTACCACTCTCGTTGGCCGCACGGATAACAGTGATGTTTCGCTTTGGATCAGTAGAGAACTCTAATTCTATTCCCGACAGCAATCGAAAGCCTTCGAAGCGAGCTTTAAGAATTCTCACCCTGCCCCTCCTTCATTCCGACGAATGTACCGACCCGACTGACTATATCTCCAATTTCCACGACAATATTGCTCCGCTGAAAAAGATGAGCGCGTTCTTTTTGGACAATTTCAGCTATAGCTTCGGTGAGCTCTTCTCGATAGCCCTCGCATCGGCTTTCGACCTCTGCCGCTTCTTCAAGAAGAACCCGTACAATTCTTTCGTCCTTATATGCCATCTATCCTCCAACAAGCCCGCGCATTTCTTCAACGGCCTCAAATGGTCCTCCGGTTTCGGCTGCATTCATACTCAGTCTAGAAAACTCCCAAACCCGATCCAATTCTGAGTTGATTATCTTCTTGGTATCGCCATCTAGAGCAAAATTAAGGTCACCTGATGGCGGCAAGGCGACAAGATCATGGATCACGGCAAACTGCTTGCCGATCTCCTTACAAGTGCGAAGCAAACGTCCCCGGCGCTGCACCCACTGTCGTCGTACAGTTGTACTAGCGAGTATATACGCTCGCATGATCTGAGGCACGTTAACGCCTTCATCGAGAACACGCTTTGCGGTCAGAACCTGCAAATCACTCGCTTGGAAACGATCCAATATTGAGCGAGACCTCTTAGGCGACGCAGTCTCCTCAGAAGTGAGCTGATGGAAGAAAATGCCATAAGAGTGCAATAGTGCGTTTACTTCATTAAGCTGCTCTGGATCCTTATCCGTTGCGTAGATGAGCGTATATTTAAGATTTCTTGGACCGACATCCGACAGCAAATCAGATAGCGCAGCGATTTTTGAATTAGCCGTCTCCAAAATCCTCCTGCGCTTCAAAAGAAGAGCGTCCAAGCCGCTATCTTTTTCTCCTGCATCGATCTTCCATGCGAGGCGACTGATCTTTTCACTTATCTCGCGCCAGTCGGCCATCTCATCAGAGCTCAGTTCCACGAAGCTCACGTGATATTCGTAAGGCGTCAGGCATACTCCTATCGCTTCCTCCAATGTGAAACTGAAGCAAGGTTCACCAAAAAATGAAAACAGAGAAGCTGTTCCTTCATCATCATATTGCCTCACTGGCGTCGCTGAAAGACCGAGGCGATAGTCAAAGAACTCGGGGGGGGCGGTTATAAAATTCGCAGCGCCTAAATTGTGACATTCGTCTGCAATGAGCATCTTTGCGCCTGGAAAATCTGCGATCTGTTCCTGAAAGTCGCGTGTACAAAGTGTATCGTTGGAGACCACGACGGCCTCGCATTTTGAGACGCCTCTCTTGAGTCTTCGGCGGGCCTCCGCGAGAACACGCGCTCGACCGGAAGGTCCTCCAGCTTCTGAAAGGTTGATTGGCCGCAGGCCAAAGAGCTCGATCTCACCGCACCATTGTGAAACGAGGACGTTGTAGGGCGCAGAGACTACGATGAGCATCTCGCCGACCTGCTCATGCAATAACTGCGCCGCAGTCAAGGCGGTTAGCGTTTTCCCCGAGCCGGTGCACATCTCCAGGATTCCGCGCTTTCCGGCCGCAAACCAGGCGTCTATGGCCCTGCCTTGGTGAGAATATTCGCCCGTACGGTATTCCAACCAGTTCGGTATCTGGTAGCTTCGATCAACTTCTTTGGCCAATAGCTCGTCAACATTGATAGGCTCGTCGGTTAAGCCATGAGCGCGCCGCCAGATGAGATTGAAATCAGTCTCAGTAGGTTGTCTTTCACCTTTGTAGTCTTGGAAGATCTTGTCTTCGATTGCTTTTGGCAAATCAATAACAATACAATCCGGATCTGCTCCGGACCAAAGCAAATCAAATTCGGATTGCAGTGCTCGAAAGGTTTCATCAGCTTCTTGGCTAGCCCAGTCTCGCGCTAGGCTAAGCTGCTCTCGGTTACCCTTTAATCCCTTTCCAGTCATATTTGCAGAGCCGTGCAGAGCGGCTCGATCTATCCCATCGTCGAACATCCAAACCTTCGAATGAAACAGCGCATCGCGCATGAGTGCGATCTTAACCGAAAGTCTGCCATTTCCAATGAGCCATGCGAGACACTTTAAGGTGTGCACTGCCAATTCCTCGGCATCGGGCATCATGCGTTGTACGGCAGTTGATGCAGCACTCGAAGCGTCTAGCAAACCTTCCCCTAGGGCCTTTTGGTCGTCCTCTGAAATGTAAGGACTGATAATGAGGCGAAGAGGTTCTGTTGATTTGTTTAGGAATGCTGCAAGACCGGGCGCAATTTCAGAAAGTGATCGGCTTGAGAAGAAGCCCATCATTATATCGACGTTGTTAGACACCGACATTGCCGGGCTGAGGACTTCGGCAGCGACATCGTCCCTTGGCAAAATGTACAAAGGCCTGCTGTGGGAGAGCACCGAACGCAGTTGGTTAGGTTCAGGCCCACCAGTTTCCGTATGGTT
>SKWJ01000261.1 GCA_007128995.1 Paracoccaceae bacterium | reverse complement strand
GCAGCTTCTTGTCGAACTGCTTGTCGTGGTGCTGCTGGCCCTGGCCTTCGTGAAAATGCCCAATCTGGACCCAACAGGCGCGCAGACGCACAGCTTTGCCAATGCAGCCCTTGCCATCGCCGTGGGGGGGCTGACAACGGTTGTGCTGCTGCTGGTCGTTGATCAACCCTTTGACCGCCGCCTGACCGAGTTCTTCGAAGCCGCGAGCTGGACAGAAGCTTTCGGACGCAACATCGTGAATGTCATCCTGGTAGATTTCCGGACGCTTGATACTTTCGGAGAGATCGCCGTCGTCCTGATCGCGGCCTTGGGGGCGTTCGCCCTGCTCAAGGGGGCGGCGCGTGCCCGTGCCGCCAAAGGAGAGAAGAAATGAATTCCATTATCTTCACCGCTGCCGCACGATTGTTGGTGGCTCTCTTGTTTGTTTTCTCGCTCTTCATGCTGCTGCGCGGGCACCATCTTCCCGGTGGTGGTTTTATCGGCGGGCTGATCGGTGCGGTGGCATTTATCGTCTATTCGCTCGCCTGCGGCCCTGCAGAGGCACGCCTTGCCCTGCGCATAACGCCCGAAGTGATCGCGATGCTGGGCCTTGGGATCGCCCTTCTGGCCGGGATGTTCTCGTTTTTTCTGGGGGATCCGTTCTTCACCGGGCAATGGTACTGGGTCGGAGGTGACAGTTACGAGACCGCTGCGTTCTCGCTGAACACCGTGCTGGTTTTCGATATCGGAGTCTATCTGGTGGTTCTGGGCGGCATCCTGTCACTGACCTATGCATTCGAGGAGGAGACCTGAGATGGAAGCCCTGACCGCAATCGTGATCGGCGTGCTGACGGCGGCAGCTGTCTATCTCATGCTCGCGCGCAATTTCATGCGTTTTCTGTTCGGGCTGATCCTGCTGTCTAACGCGGTGAACCTGACAATCTTTGCGTCCGGTCGCATGACCAAAGGGGCGCCAGCACTTGTACCCTACGGCGAAGACGCCCCCCTTGGCATGGTTGGCAACGCCTTGCCACAGGCACTGGTGCTGACCGCGATCGTGATCGGCTTCGGACTGCTGGCATTTACGCTTGCCCTGATATTTGAAGGCTATCGCCGCATGGACACTGTCGATACCGAAGAGATGCGCTTTGCAGAACCCAAGGAGGATTCACCGAAATGAGTTGGGTTCTGGTAATGCCCATCGCCGTGCCCTTCGCCACGGCGGTGGTTGCCTATCTTGCACGCAATTATCCCTCGGGTCGGTGGATTTCACTCGCTGGTTCGGTGCTGTCGCTGGTGGCGTCGAGTGTGCTGATGGTCGCTGTGCTTGGCGAGGGCGTGATCGCGGCGCAAATGTCGAACTGGAACGCGCCTTTCGGGATTACGCTTGTCGCAGATTACCTGAGCGCGGTGATGGTCCTGATCACTGCGATCACCGGGCTTGCCACTGCGATCTATGCTTTGGGTGAAATTCCCGAAGATACGGAAAGCCTTGGGTTTTATGCACTGTTTCAGGTGTTGATCGCAGGCGTGACAGGGGCTTTCCTGACCGGTGACCTGTTCAACCTATATGTCTGGTTCGAAGTGATGCTGATCGCATCCTTCTCGCTTCTGGTCATCGGCGGGGGCAAGGAACGGCTGGACGCAGGGATCAAATATGTCGCGCTCAACCTGGTTTCGACACTCGTGTTCCTGTCGGGAATCGGACTTCTTTACGGGGTTACGGGCACGCTGAACATGGCTGATCTGCGTGGCGCTGTTGCCGATGCTGAAAACCAAGGACTGATGACAGTCATTGCCATGATGTTCATGGTCGGGTTCGGTGTGAAGGCCGCGGTCTTCCCGCTGTTCTTCTGGCTGCCAGCCAGTTACCACACCCCCTATTTCGCGATCTCGGCGGTGTTTGCCGGACTGCTGACCAAGGTTGGTGTCTATGCACTGATGCGTATGTTTACGCTGGTTTTTGTTGGCGATATCGGCTTCACGCATGAAATCCTGATCTGGGTCTCTGTGCTGACAATGTTCACCGGCGTTATCGGAGCGGCCGCGCAGACGGATTTCCGCAAGATCCTGTCTTTCCACATCATCAGCCAGATCGGCTACATGACGCTGGGCCTCGCGCTCTACACGCCGCTGGCATTGATGGGGGGCGTGTTCTATCTGGTCCACCATATCATCGTGAAAGCAAACCTCTTCTTCGTTGCAGGTCTTGCAAAGCAATACGCGGGCGATACGGATCTCAACCGCATCGGGGGCCTGTACAAATCCGCCCCGCTACTAGCGGCGCTTTTCATTGTTCCTGCCTTTTCGCTCGCGGGCTTTCCCCCGCTTTCCGGATTCTGGGCAAAGTATCTGATCGTTATGGCTGCAATTGAACTCGAGCAATGGTTCGTCGCGTTCATGTCGCTTCTGGTCGGATTGCTGACGATCTTCTCGATGACCAAAATCTGGGGCATGGCCTTCTGGAAACCGCATCCGGATGGCATTGATCCAACACCCGACCGCGCCCCTGTCCGCGTAACCCGGGCCATGATCACCCCGATTGCCGGTCTGGCCGCGATGACGATCGTGATTGGCTTCTACCCGGAGCCCTTTGTGCAATTCGCTGAGATAGCCGCTGCGCAATTGCTGGATCCCACCCAATATGTCACCACTGTCTTGGGGGTGCAGCCATGAACGGACTGGTCATTAACCTGCTGCTGGCCTTTTCATGGGCAGCGATGACAGGCGATTTCAGCTTTGGGTCATTGGCGACAGGGGCGATTCTCGGTTTCTTCGGCCTGTGGCTTTCACAGCCGCTGACAGGCATCGATCCGATGTATTTCAAGCGCTTCTGGCGCTCGATCTATCTGGCGCTCTATTTCGTCTGGGAACTGCTTCTGTCGTCGGTCAAGGTTGCCTGGGATGTGATCCGCCCAGTGCCGCAAAACAAGCCGGCACTTATCGAAGTGCCGCTGACAGTGAAATCGGATTTCGAGATCCTGTTGCTGACCAATCTCATCTCGCTGACCCCGGGCACGCTGAGTGTGGATGTGTCCCAAGATCGCGAAACCCTGATCGTGCACGCCATGTTCGGGGAAGACGCCGAAGAATTGAAGCGCGATATCAAGGACGGGTTCGAGCGACTGATCATGGGAGTATTCGAGAAATGATCGAAACTGGTTTTCTCGCCTTCGCGGCTCAGTTGTCGCTGCTTCTTATCCTGATCGGTATGGCGGTTGCGTTCATCCGTCTGGCAAAAGGGCCATCTTTGGCAGATCGCGTGGTCGCATTGGATATGATGACAGTTACGATCATCTCGTTTTGCGGCGTCTACGCTGTGTTCATGGATGAGCCGTCTTTCCTTGATGTTGCGATTGTCCTGGCGCTGGTTGGCTTTCTGGCAACTGTCGCCTTGGCACGCTATGCCGAACGGCGTCTGGAACACGACCAGACCCAGCAAGACATCGCCGAGAAGGAGCAGGACACATGATCGAGATTGTCGTTGGCTTGTTTCTCATCGCAGGGGCCGCGTTTGTGCTGGTTGCCGCTATCGGGATCGTGCGCTTGCCCGATCTGCTGACACGGATGCACGCCTCGACAAAAGCAGGGACACTGGGCGCATTGCTCGTGCTTGTGGGGCTGGCGCTGCATGTCGGGACGGGCGAGGTTGTCAGCAAGGTTGTTGCAACATCGCTCTTCCTGCTGCTGACCGCCCCGATTGCGGCACATATGATCGGACGCGCGCATGCTCGCGTCATGAAAAAGCTGAAAGACAATCGCAGCGCGTGACGCGCCTCGTCTCAGGCTGCCGGACGCGGTGCCGGAGTGTCTTCGGCAGTGTTGCGCAAGGCGCGCAGGCTCGAGAAATGCGCAAGCTCTGCGCTTGTCCAGGCGGCGATGTCCCAAGTGCTCGCGCAGCGTCGCAAAGCTGTCATTCGGGAGCTCGCCTCTACCTTTTCCATTGCCAGAGCCTGATCAAGCGCAGCGTCCATTGATGCATTTGAAAATGGATTTACCGGAATGGCCCCGTCAAGCAAGACGGCGCATCCGGCAAATTCCGACAGAATAAGAACACCGGGGCGCTGCAAATCCTGTGCAGCACAGAACTCTGATGCGACAAGATTCAACCCATCGGCCAGAGGTGTAATAGACGCGATATCGGCCGCGCGATAATAGGCCACGAGTTGCGCCAAGGGGATCGCCTGGCTGATCAGCGCGACCGGCTGCCATTCCAACGAACCATAGGTTCCGTTGATCCGGCCTGTCAGCGATTCAATGCGCTCCTGGACCTCGGCATAGGCGGTCATGTTGCGGTTGGCCCCGACAGAGACCAGCATCAGGCGGACTTTGCCATGCAAGTCCCGCCGCCGCTCCAGAAGGCGCGCAAAGGCTTCAAGCTGCTCGATATTGCCCTTGGTGTAGTCAGTACGCGAGACCGAAAGAATGAGCTTGCAGTCCCCAAGATCGGCGCGAATGTCGTCACAGCGCTTCAGGACATCGGGGGCTCGGGAGAGGTGCTCCAACAGCTCAAAATTAACGCCCACGGGACGCGTGTGGATGCTTACGGTATTCCCATAATGTCGCAGCGCAAGAGGCATGCGCCGATCGTTCAAAGCCCCGCCTGCTGCCGCAAGCGACGAGGGCGTGTCACATTCTTCCACCAGTTGCGCCCCTGTCAGACTGCGGACGACCGCCGCGAAATTCTGCGCGTAGCGCGGGATATGAAATCCAACCGAATCGCAGGCCAGCAGGCTGTCAATGATCTCACCGCGCCACGGCAGAACGTTGAACATGTCTGGCCCGGGAAACGGTGTATGGTGGAAAAAGCAGATCGTTGCGTGCGGCTTGAGCTGGCGCAGATAGCCCGGCACCAGCCAAAGATTATAATCATGGATCCAGATTACGGCATCATCTGTCGCCTGCTCTGCCGCGGCCTCGGCAAAGGCCCAATTCACAGTGCGAAACGCCGGCCAATCGACGGGGTCATAATTATATCGTTCCTTGAAACCGTGCAAAATCGGCCAGAAAGCTACCTTCGAAGTGACATGATAAAAGCTTTTAACCTGCTCGGCCGTCAATGGCAGTCGGCTGACATCATAGGTTCCGTAGCTGTCCGAAATCTCGATGACGGGGTCGAAATCCGGTGTGGATGTATCTTCAGCCTCTTTCCAGGCGACCCAGGCCCCGCGCTTGGCCGACCCGAGAAATCCTTTGAGCGTTGGGACAATCCCGTTCGGGCTAGAGTTTTCGCGATACTCGATCCCGGTTTCGGTCATGACCTCTTCATAAGGTTGTCTGTGATAGACAATAACCAGATCGGATTTCATTCAGTCACTTCCGGGGTCG
>SKWJ01000369.1 GCA_007128995.1 Paracoccaceae bacterium | reverse complement strand
TCGCAAGATCGAGATTGATTTTTCAGATGACAAGGGCGTGGAACGGGCGTTCGCCTCGGTGCAGGCCGATGCTGTGATCAGTTGCATGACATCCCGTAGCGGTATCCCCAGTGACGCATGGGCCGTTGATTATCTGGCACATAGCCGCGCCCTGAAGGCTGCGCTGGTAGCGGGTATTGACAGGTTTGTGCTGCTTTCCGCGATCTGCGTGCAAAAGCCGTTGCTGGAGTTTCAGCGCGCCAAACTGGCCTTCGAGGCAGAATTGCGCCGCTCCGATATCTGCTGGTCGATTGTTCGACCAACTGCGTTTTTTAAATCGCTCTCGGGGCAGGTCCGAAGGGTTCAGGAAGGCAAACCATTTCTTTTGTTTGGGGATGGCACGCTGACTGCATGTTGCCCGATCAGCGATCGTGATCTGGCGCGCTACATTGTGGACTGTCTGACCCTGCAAGAGCGTTGGAGGCAGATTCTGCCCATTGGCGGCCCGGGTCCTGCCCTAACCCCACGTGCACAAGGCGCGTTGCTCTTTGAGCTGTTGAATAAACCTGCCCGCTTCCGGCATGTACCAATTGGGGTCATGGATGCGATCATCTCAACCCTGTCCACTTTGGGCCGTATCAGCCCAGCCCTTGCGACAAAGGCCGAGCTTGCGAAGATCGGAAGATATTACGCGACCGAGTCGATGCTGGTCTGGAACGAAACCGCGGGACGCTATGATGAAAGCGCCACCCCTGCCTTTGGCAGCGATACTTTACGCGCGCATTACGAAGCTATGTTGCGTGGTGATGCGCAGGTTGATCTTGGCGCGCATTCTGTTTTCTAGACAATCATGCGCATCACCCTCTGAGGCGGCACCCCTGATGCGAAGGATCACCGATCAGAAGGCGGGTTCTGTCTGTCGCCGGCGCTGTAGCAAGATAACGGCAAGCAGAAGAAGCAAGGCGGGAATGTAGAATACCTGCTCTGGCAACCGATCCGCTGGCCGCAACACAGCGGTGAGTTCAACCGGATCACTGGCATAGAAATCGAAATCGCTCAGCGCATTCTGGAAGGGAGATCCAAACATCGGCTCTTCCATCATCATCCGGTCCGCATCTGGCATCAGGAACAGGCCGGTATCGGCGACCCTCGCGGCGGCTGCACCCTCGCCTATGTTCAGGACCAGCGTCAGGCTGCGCTCCTGACCAGTGTTGAAATCTGGTCCGACGACTTCAAAGCGCAACTGCTGTCCCGGCTCTGCCGCCTGCACGATTTCTTCAAACTGAAGCCCCGCCACGCGCTCGAACTCTGGCTGTACACGGTCCAGCCAGAAATTCGGGACAAATAGCGTAAAGGCAACAAGCAGTAGCGCAGCACTTTCATAGAAGCGCGATCTTGCAAGAAAGTAACCCTGTGTTGCTGCGGCAAACAAAAGCATCGCGAATGTCGCGATCACGAAGATGAAGGCAGCTTGCGCCAGCCCTGCGGCCGTCCCGAGATCGACGCCATAAAGGATAAGTGTCGGATTGTAGATAAACAGGAATGGCAGGGCCAAAGTGCGCAGAGAATAGAAGAACGCCTGAAACCCGGTTTTGATAGGATCGCCGCCCGAAACGGCCGAAGCCGCGAAACTGGCAAGGCCGACGGGGGGCGTGACATCCGCCATGAGCCCGAAATAGAACACGAAGAGATGCGCGGCAATCAGCGGCACGATCAAGCCTTCCTGCGCCCCAAGGCTGACCACGACCGTCGCCATCAGCGAAGAAACAACGATATAATTCGCTGTCGTCGGAAGCCCCAGTCCAAGCACAAGAGAAAACAAGCCAACAAGGACCAACATCAGAAAGAGGTTGCCAAGGGCAAGCATCTCCACAAGGCCCGCCAGCTCGGTCCCGATTGGCGTTCGTGTTACGGTCGCTACGATAACCCCCGCAGCGCCGGTAGCAACCGCGATACCGATCATGTTGCGCGCACCGGATATCATCCCCTCAAGGAGATCATTCAACCCGCCGCGCAATTCGGTCAGGAAGCTCCCCTCTCCGCGCAAGAGCGACTTGATCGGACGCTGTGTCAGAATGATGAACAGCATCGTCATCACTGCGAAATAAGCGGATTTTGCAGGCGACTGCCGCTCGACCATCAAGAACCAAACAAGCACCAAAATCGGCAGCAGGTAATGCAGCCCGGTCGGGAACACCTCGCGCATGACAGGCAGCTTGATATTCTTGTCATTAGGATTGTCGAGTTCAAGATCTGGACGTTTAGCTGACACATAGAGACAACCAAGATATGAGGCCAGCAAGGCGACAAGGATGATCGAGGTCGATATCGCCGGAGCGACATTCTGTACGAATTCGACGGCTGCGATCACGCCGTAGAACCCTGCGCCTGCAACCACAAAACCAATTGCCGTCTTGATGAACATCGTCAGCAGGCTTGCACCCTGGCCAAGCGCCGGGAACCCGCTTTTCAGCGCTTCAAGATGGACAATATAAACAAGCGCGATATAGGAAATGACCGCCGGAATGAATGCGTGCTTGATGACCTCAAGGTATGAAATGCCAACAAATTCGACCATCAGAAAAGCCGCCGCCCCCATCACCGGCGGCATGATCTGGCCATTGACGGAACTTGAGACTTCTACGGCTCCTGCCTTTTCAGCAGAAAACCCAACCCGCTTCATCAATGGTATCGTGAACGTTCCTGTCGTGACCACATTGGCAATGGAAGAGCCGGAAATAAGACCGGTCGCGGCAGATCCCACGACCGCTGCCTTGGCAGGCCCACCCCGCAGGTGCCCAAGCCCTGCAAAGGCCATCTTTATGAAATAATTGCCCGCTCCAGCCTTGTCCAGCAGCGCACCGAACAGGACAAACAGAAACACAAAGGCTGTAGATACGCCAAGAGGGATTCCGAAAACGCCTTCGGTCGAAAGCCATTGCGTGTTGATGATTCCAGTGAAGCTGCGCCCTTCATGGGCAATAAGGTCAGGGATAAGCCAGCCCCGTCCAAAATAGCTATAAGCGAGAAACAGACCACCAACAATGGTCAGCGCCGGCCCCAGTGCCCTGCGAGACGCTTCGAGAAGCAGCAAAAGCCCGATAGATCCCACGACAATCTGTGATTGTGTCGGCAGGCCTGACCGCGCTGTTGCCGACAATTCCCGCGAGAACCAAAATACATAGAGTGCGCAGCCGGTCGCGAGCAAGGCAAGGATCCAGTCATACCAGGGAATGTAGCGGCGCGGCGATGATTTGAATGCCGGATAGACAAGAAACGCCAGAAACAAGGCAAATGCCAGATGCATGGGCCGCGTCATGTCCGACCCGATGATCCGTGCAAAAGGAATATGCTGCGCCCACTGGAACTGAAGATCCGCGATCCAGATCTGAAATGCGGACCAAGAGAACGCAGTGACCGCGATCAGCAGGGCGATTACGCGATTCTCTGGATTGCGTCCGCCGGAATCAGTGCTGGCGACCAGATCCTGCAATTCCTGATCAGAAAACTGCCGTCCTTCAGGCGTTTGCGCAGATGTCACCTGGCTATCCCCCAACACTGATGCTTCCGAGAATTCTGCCGCATATGCATGCGGGGGTTATGCGGCGCAGCCAGCTGCGCCGCATAATGTATCGTTTGCTCTCAGTCGATCATGCCTGCTTCACGAAAATACCGCTCGGCACCCGGATGCAATGGGGCAGACAGGCCGTCGCTGACCATTTCCGTTGCGTCAAGATTTGCAAGCGCAGGGTGTAGTGCGCGAAACTGATCCAGGTTTTCGAAAATGGCCCGAGTGACCTGATAGGCGACTTCCTCGCTTACAGCGTCAGAACTGACAAAGGTCGCCCCAACACCGAACGTCGTGATATCATCGGATGTTCCACGATACATTCCGCCCGGAATGGTCGCCATCCGGTAATATCCACGGTCTTCGACAAGCTGACGGATCGCGTCATTGTCCACATTCACCAGAACCGTGTCGCAGGCCGTGGTCGCTTCCTGGATCGCGCCCGAGGGGTGACCCACTGTATAAACAATCGCGTCTACATTGTTGTCGCACATTGCCAGCGACTGTTCTGCCGGAGGCAATTCGCTGGTCTGTGCGAAATCATCCACGGTCCAGCCCATGGCTTCGAGAACAACATCCATCGTAGCGCGCTGACCAGAACCGGGATTGCCGATATTGACCCGCTTGCCGCGCAGATCCTCGAAGCTGGTGATGCCAGAATCGGCGCGGGCAACCACAGTGAAGGGTTCAGGATGCAGCGAGAAGATCGCGCGAAGCCCTTCAAAAGCGCCAGCTTCTTCAAACTGCTGGCTCCCATTGAACGAATGGAACTGGATGTCAGACTGTGCCACGCCGAATTCCAGCTCTCCTGACCGAATTGCGTTCACGTTGAACACCGATCCGCCTGTCGATTCCACACCGCACCGAATGCCGTGCTCTGCCCGATCACGATTGACCAGACGACAGATTGCACCACCCGCCGGATAATAGACCCCGGTCACACCTCCCGTCCCGATCGAGATAAAGGTGTCCTGTGCCAAAGCGGTCGAACCCAGCATCATGCCTGCTGCGGCAAACCCTGCAAGAATTGGTTTATTCATGATTTCCTCCTTGTTCGACGGCGGTTGAACCTGACACATCAAACCAAGGTATAGCATATGTGCCGAACATCGCCGTTCATTTCCATAGTGTAAATGGACTGCGCCTGAACTCCGAAGTCAACCCCGAATGCCAGCTTTCAAGGCAAACTGGCTCAACTTTCTGAAAACATGAAGTAAATCTATCCATGTTTCGATAAATCAACTGGCTTGAAACATGATTCAAATCGGTTTGAAGCTTGGAAGAATTTGCAAGATGCGCACTGAAATCAGGGTTTGCTCCCCCTCAGCGGGGCAGTCTGGCTTCAGCTATTCCGACAAACCAGCTGCACCCGAATGGAATGATTTCGTCGTTAAAATCATATTCCGGGTGGTGCAGACCCGGGCCGTCATCGGCCCCAAGCACGATATACGCACCTGGCCGTTCTTCAAGCATATAGGCGAAATCCTCGCCTCCCATGTTGTAGCCTGCCTCAAGACAGCGCCCCGACACGGCAAGAGCCACCTCGCGCGCAATTTCGGTTTCGGCGGCATGATTCACCATTACCGGATAGCCGTGCAGAAACTGTATTTCCGCTGTCGTGTCATGGGCCTCGGCAATTCCCGTGCAGATGGCTTGGAGCCGCGATTCTGCAAGTTTTCGCAATGCGGCGTCATGCGTCCGGATCGTGCCACGCAGTTCCACCCGCTGGGGAATGACGTTATGCGCTTCCGTGTCGCTGCG
>SKWJ01000106.1 GCA_007128995.1 Paracoccaceae bacterium | reverse complement strand
GGGTCCTGAATCATCTTGCTCCATCGAAAAATGTACCAGACGCGTATCTGTGCGCGCGCGCTTGCCTGCCAGTTCCAGAACTTGTCGCCCGCGGGCTTGGTCCTTTTCGCTGAAATATTGCCATGTCACTGTATGATATACAAAATGCACGGTCTGCGGCATTAGATGCGACAGTCGGGTTTCCAGCCAGCCAACCGCATTGCCGGCCGCAATTTCTGGAGGGTTCTTCCGTGCCAGAGTGAGCGCAGCTCTGGTCCGCATAAGACGGTCTGGTTGATCCGCCCAGATGTAGGAAAGCAGACAATTTTCATCTCGCGCGGCATTCAGCGGGTTCAGGTCTACGCCTGCTCTGTCGCGGATCTGTGGGCGCGCACAGGCAGGCGCGGAGCCCGACCAATCCGGGGTCAGGGTCAGAACTGGATCATCAGGTCCGAAATACTGCCCGTTGACTGACAGGCCATACCTGTCCCAGAGAAGATTCAGACCTGCGCTGCTGCCCAGTTCCGACAGGACCAATGGCATCCGATAGGCCTGTGTCAGCCAGTGTGCGGCAGCGATCAGCACGCACGAGCGCCTGAGCTCATTTGTCTGTGGAGCATTGTCCAGAACCTTGAGAACATACGTCGCATGCTGATTGAAACAGGATTCGATCACGCGCCAGATCTCTGCATCAGAGAAGGACTCGGGTGCATCATAAATGCGCACCATATCCGGCGCAGCCTGTGTCAGGGCAAGATAGTGCAGTGCGCCCATCAGACGCAGCGCGACCGCGTCTGGTTTCAATCGCTTGATCGGCCAGGCAAGCAACCTGTTGGCCACGTCGGACCCGGGGGACATCCGTGCTGCAACCAGACGCAACAGGCGCGCCGTGAGGGGGGATCCAAGCGAATCGCATGCTTCGGCCTGCGCGCGCGCATGCGACGAAAACGTCACTTGAATCGATCCATAAGTTTTTGAAGCGCAGTGCGGGTATCCGCCGCGGCGATCTGGACAGGAGCGGCAGGAGGGATCACAGGTTCCGGGGCAGGGCGCTTAGATTGCTGTTTCTCCGCCTTCTTGGGGCCAATGTTCATCCGCAGCGCGACAGCATTGCTGAATTTGGCAGCATCGTCATTGGCCAGTGCAACCGCGCCATCTGCAATGCCGCGCATCATGTCATCCAGCCAGATCTGATCTGCTTTCGCAAAGTCCGACAAGACATAGCCAGACACTTTGTCCTTGTGGCCCGGATGACCGATCCCCAGACGCACACGTGTATATTCGGGTCCGATATGCGCGTGAATCGAGCGCAACCCATTATGACCCGCATGACCGCCCCCCAGTTTGACGCGCAGTTTGCCCGGTGCAAGATCAAGCTCATCGTGAAAGACCACAAGATCGCTGGGCAACAGCTTGAAAAAACGCAAGGCTTCACTCACCGCCTGGCCAGAGAGATTCATGAAGGTCATAGGCTTTAGAAGAATGACCTTTTCAAGACCAAGCCGACCTTCGGAAATCTCGGCATTGAACTTGCTGCGCCAGACACCGAACGCATGCCCCGACGCAATCGCATCCAGAGCCATGAAGCCCACATTGTGCCGATTTGAGGCATATTTCGTGCCCGGATTTCCAAGCCCCACAAAGAGTTTCATATCACCCCCAACCATTTTGCACCTGCATCATATTGAACCGGGCATCGGGTGAAAAGCGTTGCCTTGCGAATGGGGACTTTGGCACTAGACTGCTGGCTCTGGTATGCAAGGAGGCAGCATGTATCTGACCATCAATCGCTTCAAGGTACGTCCCGGCCAAGAGGACGCATTTGAAGAGATCTGGACAACGCGCGAAAGCAAATTGCCAGAACTTGAAGGATTCGTTGAATTTCATCTCTTTCGCGGTGCAAGCACAGAAACCGAGACAACATACCTGTCGCATACGCTCTGGCGCGACAAGTCGGCCTTTGACGCTTGGGCGCGATCCCAGAATTTTCGCGGTGCGCACAAAGGTGTCCGCTCATATGCCGACATCTATCTCGGCCCGCCCGAGCTGGAGATTTACGACTCTGTCCAATGTATCAGGTCACAGGAAACAACGGGGCAGGGGCAATGAAAAAGGGGCACCCCACCGGGTGCCCCTGATCTGTAGCAGCGGAGGCATGCTTATTCTTCAACAGTTTCCGCTGTTTCTTCATCGTCATCCGATGCCGCAAGGGCGCGCGGTGTTGCGATATTCGCGATCACGAAATCACGATCAATCGTGGCCTTCGTGTCAACCGGAAGGGTGATCGCAGAGATTGTAATTGTATCGCCAATCTTGCGACCTTCAAGATCGACGACCAGCTTCTCGGGAATGTCACCTGCAAGAACATTCAACTCGACCTCTGAGCGCACAACAGTCAACGTGCCGCCACGCTTCAGGCCGACGCATTTTTCAGCATTCACGAATTCGACCGGAATAAACAGATTGATCCGGCTGGTTCTGCGCAGACGCATGAGGTCAACATGGGTCGGAAGCCCCTTGACGACATCGCGCTGCACATTGCGGCAAATCACGCGCACATCTTCCTGACCTTCAACCTTCAGATTGAACAGCGTCGACATGAAGCGACCTGCCTTCAGCTTCGCGATCAGGTAGTTGTATTTGAAGTTGAGCGGTTGCGGATCAGCGCCACCGCCGTAAACAATACCGGGTACCAAATGCTCACGACGAGCTTGACGAGCGGCCCCCTTGCCTGTCCCCGTCCGTACCTCGGCTTCAAGATCCGGGATCTCACCAGCCATGTCATGTTCCTTTTCACAAGTTGAACGGCCCGCCTCCAAGGGTGCGGGCCGCAAGTAGGGAGTCTTTAGGCGAGTTTACCGGAATTGGAAAGACCCAATTCCAATACGTAAATACCGCTCATAATCTGTATTATGTTAAATTTCGTCATCGCCATGGCGTTTACTTGCGAGCAAAGAATGCACACGGTATCAGCCGCATATCAAGCTTGAAAGGTTCGCCCCATGATCCCGCGATATTCCCGCCCCAAAATGGTGTCCATTTGGTCCCCTGAAACAAAATTCCGCATCTGGTTCGAGATCGAGGCACATGCATGTGATGCGCAGGCACAAATCGGGGTCATTCCAGCCGAAAGCGCGGCAGCGGTCTGGAAAGCACAGGATGTTGAATTTGACGTTGCGCGCATTGACGAGATCGAAGCAGTAACCAAACATGATGTGATTGCCTTTCTGACACATCTTGCAGAGATCATCGGCAACGATGAGGCCCGTTTCGTGCATCAGGGGATGACAAGTTCAGATGTGCTGGACACGACGTTCAATGTGCAACTTGTCCGCGCGGCCGATCTGCTTCTGGAAGACATTCAAGCCTTATTGAGAGCGCTCAAGCGCCGCGCGACAGAGCACAAATTCACGATCCGGATGGGCCGCAGCCACGGTATTCATGCCGAGCCGACAACAATGGGCCTGACATTTGCGCGCTTCTACGCGGAAATGAACCGCAACCTTGAACGGTTGAAAGCGGCGCGCGCCGAAATAGCCACCGGGGCCATATCGGGCGCTGTCGGGACATTCGCCAATATAGATCCGTCGGTCGAAGCACATGTCTGCGCACAAATGGGACTGTCCGCAGAACCCATCAGTACGCAGGTCATCCCCCGCGACCGGCATGCGATGTTTTTCGCCACGCTGGGTGTCATCGCCTCCAGCATCGAAAATATCGCGATTGAAATCCGGCATATGCAACGGACCGAGGTGCTAGAGGCAGAGGAATTCTTTTCAAAGGGCCAGAAAGGCTCTTCTGCCATGCCGCACAAGCGCAACCCGGTGCTGACAGAGAACCTCACCGGGCTTGCGCGGCTGGTGAGAATGGCAGTCATTCCTGCTATGGAGAATGTCGCCCTCTGGCATGAACGCGACATCTCGCATAGCTCAGTAGAGCGTATGATCGGACCGGATGCAACGATCACGTTAGACTTCGCCCTTGTCCGTCTGACCAATGTAATCGAGAATCTGGTTGTTTATCCCGAAAACATGCTGTCGAACATGCATAAGTTTCGCGGCCTGATCCACTCTCAACGCGTGCTCCTGGCGCTGACTCAAGCGGGCGTGAGCCGAGAAAAGGCATACACTCTGGTTCAGCGCAACGCGATGAAAGTCTGGGAAGATGGTGCCGATTTCCTCGAGCAGCTTCTGACGGACGCAGAAGTCTGCGCCGCGCTCGACGCGGATGAAATCCGCTCAAAATTTGATCTGGAGTATCACACAAAACATGTCGAAACGATTTTTGCGCGTGTTTTTGAAGGAAAATGAGCGCAGACGCGTTGATTTTGAAAGAATCGTGCTATGATCATAGTTACGCAGAAAGGAGACTGACATGAAACTGAAAATCGCACTTACTGCCCTTGTTCTCAGCTTCAGCCCCGCAATTGCGTCGGCCATGTGCTCCAGCATGAAGCCAGCGCAGACGGCTTCGGTTTGCGCCGAAGGCCAGATCTGGGATAGCGGGGCAGCCGCTTGCATCGAACCCGTAAGCAGCTGATAGGCATAAGAGATCCTTACAAAAGCCCCTTTGGCACGCCAAAGGGGCTTTTTTGATGTGCGCGCTTCTCGATAACCAATCTTCAATGGATCCGAGGTAATCTCCTGCGTATCGCACATGCATGCGCTACAGATGAAGGATATGCTTTGATCCTATGGACATGATCTCTTCAGAAAACACGCCACTTCCAGCGACACGCCCGTATTCTGCACCGGTGTCGCGCAAGTTGGCTGAAAAACCCAAATCAGGCGAACGTCTGCAGCGCGCCTCGATTGATCATTTATCGGGAACGGAAAAGGCAGCTATCGTTGTGCGCGCATTGATAACGGGCGAAACCAGTCTCACGCTTGCAGATTTGCCGCATGATATGCAGGCTGATCTTGCGCAGACACTGGGACGGATGCGGCTGGTCGACCGCGCAACAATGAATGCGGTTCTTGAAGAATTTATCGAAACGCTGGAACAGGTTGGCCTTTCCTTTCCTGACAGTCTTGAAGGGGCATTGGCCCTTTTGGGTGACAAGCTGGATCAAAAGGCAACGCGGCGCCTTCGCGAGATGGCACGTGGTGGTGATCTGGATGAAGTCTGGATGAATCTGGAACGCGCGGATGATGACGTGCTGCTTGGACTGCTGGAAATGGAGTCGCGTATGGTCGGGGCTGTTCTTCTGTCGAAGCTCTCGACCGACAAGGCTGCGCGATTGCTAATGAAAATGGACGCAGATCTTGCCAAGGCGCTTGCGCTGGGGATAGGGCGGACCGAAGCCATCGCACCTGCCGCTGTTGCCCGGATTGGTGCCACACTTGCCCAACAGGTTACAGATCGGCCGAAAAGGGCCTTTGCCGACCCGCCGACAAAACGTGTCGGGAACATCCTCAATTCCTCGGCCCCCGACCTGCGCAACGACCTGCTTGCCAATCTGGAACGCGCTGATGAAACTTTCGCCAGAAAGGTGCGGAAGGCGATTTTCACGTTCAAGGATATCGCAACACGCGTACAGGAACGCGATGTGCCGGCCATCATGCGCGATATCCAGTCCGATGACATGACGACGTTGATCGCCGGCAAAGCCGAAGAAGATGCAATGTCGCTGGAGTTCTTGTTGGCCAATATGTCAAAGCGGGCAGCGGCCACATTGCAGGATGATGCTGCCGCCCTGCCCCGACCTGATCCGGACGCATATGCTGCTGCCAGCAACCGTGTCGCCAGCGCAATCCGCCAGCTTGTGGACAATCAGGATATCTCGCTGAAACAACTGTCTGAGGAGCCTTGAAACTAACCTGCTGCTGAAGCAGCATACTTGCGAACATGTAATGTGCGGCCCACACCGTCTTCAGGACCCGCGATCAGGATACTCGTTTCCTATCAGCATGTGCCATAAATGCTTTTCAAATACCGCCGACGCGGGACAAAGCGCAATTCATGTGCCCCGGATCAGGGCTTCACCCTGCAGCGCCCCTTCGACGGCCCCAGTTATCCCAGCGGCATTGGCTTCGTCTGTATCAATATGCATCTCAGTAAAGGCATTCTCAGACACTCGGACAAGCACTTTGTCGAAGGTCAACCCTCGGCCAGTTTCATCAAGAGTGACACTGACGAAATCGCCATCCTTGAGATGATGCTTGCGTGCATCTTCGCTATTCATGTGAATATGCCGGGATGCCAGTATCAGACCATCCGTATCGTGATGGCCCTCGGGTCCCATCAGGCGGATCTGCGGTGTCCCATCCAAAACGCCGCTTTGCCGGATCGGCGCATCAAGGCCCAAGGCGAAGCCATCCGTGCGCGACACTTCGATCTGTGTGCGCTCTCTCAGCGGGCCCAGAATTGCGACATTGCGGATATCGCCTTTCGGACCATGCAAGGAAACCCGCTCGCGCGCGTCCCAATGGCCTTTCTGTTTCAAAGGCTTGTCCGGGGTCAGTTCATATCCTGGACCAAACAAGGCATCGACAGCAGCGCGAGACAGATGCACATGTCGTGCCGAAACAGCAACCGGAATACGGATTGACGGGCTGTTGGCCGGAAACAACGCGCCCGCAACTTCATGGGCGATCATCAGTTGTTCTGCGGTTTCAGTCACCAAGACGTTCACACGCGCCCCATAAGCCTGAATCTGAACAGCTGCACGCCCTTCCAGCGAAACCGACAGATTGCGGTCGTGATCCAGCTTCAACCCAAGAAATTCGAGACCATCGCAGATGCGCCTGCGCATCGAAGGTGAATTCTCTCCGATCCCGCCAGTGAAGACCAGCGCGTCCAACCCGCCCATCGCCGCCGCATAGGCCCCGATATATTTTCGCGCGCGGTAGGCATAGAGATTGATCGCTAGCTGGGCATCCTGATCGCCCTCTGCCGCGCGTTCTTCGACATCCCGCATGTCGGACGATCCGGTCAGCCCTTTCAACCCGCTATCCTGATACAATGCCGCCTCGATTGCAGGAATCGTGAGGCCCAGTTCACGAGACAGGAAACCAAACAATCCTGGATCGACATCGCCTGACCGTGACCCCATCACAAGGCCCTCCAGCGGCGTCATTCCCATCGAACTGTCAACACTTGCGCCGCCTGCAATAGCACATGCACTTGCCCCGTTCCCCAGATGCAGGCTTATCAGGCGCAGATCGCGCAGCCTTGTGCCAAGCGCTTCCGCAGCACGGTGGGCAACATACTTGTGCGACGTCCCGTGAAAACCGAACCGTCGAAGCCCGGCGGCGCGCCAGTCTTTGGGAATTGCATACGTCGTTGCGCGGGCAGGATTTGACAAATGAAAGCTGGTATCAAACACGCCCCAATGCGGGACCTTTGGCCATACATTGCGTGCCACATCTATGGCTTCAAGATTGGCTGGATTGTGCAAAGGCGCAAGCGGCGTCAGCTCGCGGATTTCGTCAAGCGTCCGGTCACTGAGTTCCGCTGCTTTGGTGAATGTCGGGCCACCATGCGCAATGCGATGCCCGACAGCATCGATATCGGTGATACCTTCCTCTGCCAGCACATCCGGCACAGCGTTGATTGCCTCCGAAAGTGTTGTATGAGGCGCGCGCGCGACGCTGTTTTCTTCGACGCCGCTGCGATAATCACACCCCCCTTCCCCGAATCTGTCGAAACTCCCCTTGAAGACATGCTTTGCCTGCGCCAGACCTTCGTCCGGAAACATGTCAAAGACGCCAAATTTCAATGAGGAGCTGCCAGCATTGAAGACGAGTACCCGCATAAGATCAGCCCTGTATTCTTTCCTGCCCGTATTGACACAGCGCGAAATCAGGGGCCTTGATCTGTCTCAAGTCGACCTGCATTTCTCAGGCAGAGGTTCATCCTTTTGAAAAAACCTGCGATTAAACTGTCAACTCAGCCGCGTTTGTTCGGGCTGTTTGGCGTGCCATTCCGTTCAACCGAACCCGTTTCAGAGGTATAGATGCTACACAGAGTTCCGACACAACCGCGTCCTGGTCAAAAGCCCGGCACCTCTGGGTTGCGCAAGAAAACCCGGGAATTCACGCAGGAAGGATATCTGGAAAATTTCGTCCAAAGCATCTTTAACGGCATCGGCGGAATACAGGGAAAGGTTCTGGTCCTCGGGGGGGATGGACGTTTTTTCAACTCCGAAGCCGTGCAGATCATCCTGAAAATGGCCGCTGCCTCGGGTGCTGCGAACCTGATTGTCGGGTGTGACGGTCTGCTGTCAACTCCGGCAGCGTCGCATTTGATCCGATTGCATGGGGCAGATGGCGGCCTGATCCTCTCAGCCAGTCACAATCCGGGCGGGATTGATGGTGATTTCGGGGTGAAATTCAATACTGACAATGGTGGGCCCGCGCCAGAGCCAGTCACCGAGGCGATCTACAGCGCAACCCAGACCATCGAGGAGTATCTGATTGTCGATGCGCCTGATCTGGATCTGTCGGCCACAGGCACGCTCTATCTGGCCGGAACTACAGTCACGGTTGTAGATCCAGTAAAAGACTATGCTATGCTGATGGAACAACTATTTGATTTCAAGTCTATTCGCGCTTTTCTCGAACGCGGATTCACGTTGTCATTTGATGCCATGCACGCCGTAACCGGGCCGTATGCGCGCGAGATTCTGGTCAATCGTCTGGGAGCGTCGGAAACAGCCCTGCTCAATGCAACCCCCCTACCCGACTTTGGCGGTGGCCACCCTGACCCCAACCCGGTCTGGGCCCATGACCTGGTCGCTGCCATGATGGCGCCTGATGCGCCCGATTTCGGTGCCGCATCAGACGGAGATGGAGATCGTAACATGATCCTTGGGCGCGGGACCTATGTCACACCCTCGGACTCGCTTGCCGTGATCGCGGCCAATGCCCATCTTGCACCGGGATACGCAAAGGGGCTTTCCGGCGTCGCGCGATCAATGCCCAGTTCCAGCGCATTGGACAGGGTGGCCGCGGCAAAAGGGCTTGAGTGTTTTGCAACGCCAACCGGCTGGAAGTATTTCGGCAACTTGCTGGATGCCGGACGTGTATCGTTATGCGGCGAGGAATCTGCAGGGACCGGCTCTGATCACATCCGCGAGAAAGATGGACTCTGGGCTGTGTTGATGTGGTTGAATATCCTTGCTGCTCGGGACATGTCAGTTTCAGAGATCATGACATCGCATTGGCGCCGCTTTGGCCGGAATTACTATTCGCGGCATGATTACGAGGAAGTCGACGCAGAGGCAGCGGCGCTTCTAATAGATGATCTGCGGTCGCGACTCGATGCACTGGCGGGTGCCGAAATCGGACCCTTGACGGTCCGTTCCGCCGAAGACTTCTCCTATGCTGACCCGGTAGATGGCAGCGTAACAACGCATCAGGGAATTCAGATCGCTTTTTCCGAAGGCGCCAGACTGGTTCTA
This sequence comes from Paracoccaceae bacterium, assembly GCA_007128995.1. GTDB lineage: Bacteria > Pseudomonadota > Alphaproteobacteria > Rhodobacterales > Rhodobacteraceae > Roseinatronobacter. The sequence goes on along the minus strand of SKWJ01000106.1, from coordinate 8,268 downwards.
CGCCTTTCGGGCACGGGCACAGCAGGAGCGACGCTGCGGGTTTATTTGGAGCAATTCACACCGGGACCAGACGGCCTGGACCATGATCCGCAAGATGCACTTGCAGATGTGATTGCTGTCTGCGACGCCCTGACAAATCTGAAGGCGCGGCTGGGTCGCACCCGTCCCGATGTGATTACCTGAAAGGACAGTTTCAGGGCGATCTGTCAGCAAGCGTCTGTTTTCTGGGTCGCAGACGCGCTGGCTTCGGCGGCGGCTTCCAGGGCCAGCATGATCGAAGCGTGCCGATTGCGATACTCCTGAGCAGGGCGCAAGACTTCGAACCCCTCGAACGGTGTTTGCGGCACAGGCCCCCCTTTGGTGAGCATCGCGCGCAACTGATCTCGCGCCAGGGCGAGCTCTTCTGCACTTCGGCCAACCACAGCATGACCAAGAATCGCACTCGCCGCCTGTCCCAAGGCACAGGCCTTCACATCCTGCCCAAACCGGACAATGCGGCCATTCTCCATATCAAGATCAACCGTGACAGTTGATCCACAGAGCGGTGAACGCCGTTTCACACTCGCCTGAGGATTTTCCAGGCGCGCGTGATGCGGGATCTCTGCTGCAAGCGCAAGAATCCGGCTTGAATAGAGTTTTATCAGATCGGCATTGTCGGCCATCGCGGGTTTTCCTTGCTGTCGTAGCGCGCTACAAGCTCTGGTGCAGTCTAGGACATAGCCCATGATATTCGATCCGCAAACCCTACGATATGACGAAAAAGGCCTGATACCGGCCATCGCGCAGGACCATGCCAGTGGCGATGTTCTCATGATGGCCTGGATGAATGCCGAGTCTGTTGCGACAACCCTTGCAACCGGGCGCGTCACCTATTGGTCACGATCCCGGCAGGCGTTCTGGATCAAGGGAGAAAGCTCGGGCCATATCCAAACCCTTGTGGATCTTCGCGTGGACTGTGACCGCGACTGCCTGCTTGTCATCGTGGATCAATCGGGACCTGCCTGCCACACTCTGCGGAAAAGCTGCTTTTTCACCGCCGTCCGCGATGATCAGGAAGTCGAGTTGATGAAACCAGTTATAGACCAAGCCTGAGAAGCACATCCTCTCGCGTCAGGCCCTCTTCGCGGTAGCGCGCAATCGCCCGAGCATCATCTCGCTTGGCGAGTCTCTTTCCATTATCATCACGAATAACATCGTGATGATAATAACTTGTCGATGGGAGCTTGAGCACAGCCTGAAGTAAGATATGCACGAAGGTCGCCTCAAAAAGATCAATCCCGCGCGTTACTTCCGTTATACCCTGAGCGGCGTCGTCGATCACCACCGACAAATGATAGCTGGTTCCCATATCCCGGCGTGAAACCACCACATCACCGACCTCTGCAATCATCCTTGCTGGGTCGAGTCGATGCATTCCCGTCCTGAGTGGACCGGTTTCGATGAAAGACAAGTCGCCCACGAGCGAGAGCGCTTTGCCCATATCAAGGCGCAGCGCATCGCCCGCGCCTGCGACACTCATCCGGCGCCCCCGACAAAGCCCTGGATACACAGGACCGTCCGGCCCATATGTTACAACACCTTCCTGCGGTGCTGACATCGCAGCGCGAATATCGGCACGGCGGCACTGGCATGGATACAACAGACCCAACGCCGCCAGCTGTTTCAACCCATCGTGGTATACCGCCTTGCGGTCGGACTGGCGCAAGACGGGTTCAGACCATGTCAGCCCCAGCCACTGCAAATCTTCATAAATCTGCGCCTCGAAGATCGGACGACACCGGCTTTCATCGATATCTTCGATCCGCAACAAGAACTGACCGTCGGGCCCTGCCCGCCTGGCAGCGATCAAGGCCGCATAAGCATGGCCAAGATGTAACGGACCGGTTGGCGATGGTGCAAACCGCGTGACGGCTGGTTCAGGCAGCATCGCGCCCCTCAGCGCACAACCACGCCTCGAAGGCAGCTTTCGCCCGATCTGTATATGCGCGGTAACGATCACGGCGCCCTCGCCGTCCACCCTTTGCATCAATCGGTGGAAAAAGCCCAAAATTGACATTCATCGGCTGAAATGTCTTGGCTTCAGCGCCGCCTGTAATGTGGTGCACAAGCGCGCCCATTGCTGTTTCCCGCGGCGGTGGCAGCGACGCAAGGCCCTTCAGTTCTGCCGCTGCCAGCCGCCCCGCAAGCAGGCCCATCGCTGCTGACTCCACATAACCCTCAACCCCGGTGATCTGCCCGGCGAAACGAAGATGGGGCATTGAGCGCAACCGCATCTGATCATCGAGCAAGGTCGGAGAGTTCAGAAATGTATTGCGATGAATACCGCCAAGACGCGCAAAAGACGCGCCCTCAAGGCCAGGTATCATTTTTAAAACAGTAGTTTGCGCCCCATACTTCATCTTCGTCTGGAACCCTACAATATTGTAAAGAGTTCCAAGCGCATTGTCCCTGCGCAATTGCACTACCGCATATGGTTTGTCATCTGGGGCATGGGGATTTGTCAGGCCAACAGGCTTCATTGGCCCGTGTCTCAGAGTTTCTCTTCCGCGCTCTGCCATCACCTCTATCGGCAGACAGCCATCAAAATAACCTGCGGTTTCGCCTTCATGGAATTCGGTTTTCTCTGCCGCAAGCAGTGCATCGATGAACGCCTCATACTGATCGCGCGTCATCGGACAATTGAGATAGGCTTTGCGCTCTTCCTCGGTTTCGCCCTTGTCATAGCGGGACTGAAACCATGCCCGAGACATGTCAATCGAGTCAAAATAGACGATCGGTGCGATGGCATCGAAGAAGGCCAGCGCTTCGCGTCCCGTCTGCGCTGCAATCGCCTGACCCAGCGCATCCGATGTCAGGGGACCCGTTGCGATGATCCAGCATCCGCTATCTGGCAAGGTTCGGATTTCATCACGTGAGAGCGTGATATTGCGATGCTGCAAAAGCATCTCGGTCACGGCTTGAGCGAAAGCATCACGGTCGACGGCCAAGGCACCGCCAGCCGGCAGGGCATGTCTGTCCGCCATCTGCATGATCAGACCACCTGCTGCGCGCATTTCCCAATGCAGTAAACCTACTGCATTCTGTTCATCATCATCAGAGCGAAAAGAGTTGGAACAAACCATCTCGGCAAGATACTCTGTCTGATGTGCGAAAGTGCCGGTCTTGGGGCGCATTTCATGTATCACAACCTTCACACCCAGATTGGCGGCCTGCCACGCTGCCTCGCATCCGGCCATGCCACCGCCGACAATATGAAGTTCCTGCATGATGTCGTCCTTTGATATCCAAGCGCTCAGATAGCCGTTGCGCGCGCGTTTGGCAAATCATCGGGCGAAAATACCTGCCTGACAGGCCCCATGGATAGCAGTGAATTGCGACAGCGGGCAAGGCGGCATCAGTCAGACCTCGCCAGCCCCTCAGATCACGCAAAGAGCGGCAGATGAAGCATGGCGATCACCAGAATGGCAACCGCGGCGGCGCCAGAAAGGTCTTTCCAGAACAGCGCTTTATCTTTGATCATGAGAACCTCCTGTGTCGGTGTTTTTACAATGTTCTCATATGTTCACGTTTTGGTCAAGAACATTAACAGAACATTATCCGACTGACAGGTATCTGACCGCTTTATCCTGTTCCATCAACCACAGCAGAACCCGAACTGCCCGTCCGCGTGCAGTCCGAAGTTCGGGATCGTCGTGCAGCAATTTGCGCGCATCACGTTGGGCCACGGCCATCAGGCTGGCATGTCGCTCCAGATCTGCCACACGAAAACGCGGCAAGCCTGATTGTGCTGTTCCAATAAGGTCCCCAGCGCCGCGCATGGCCATGTCTTCCTCGGCGATCCTGAAGCCGTCTTCTGTATCACGCAAAAGCTTCAAACGACGCGATGCCGTCTCGCTCAGGGGTGCCTCATAAATCAATAGACAGGTTGATGCCTTGTCACCGCGTCCGACACGTCCGCGCAGCTGATGCAGTTGTGCGAGGCCGAAACTCTCGGCGCGTTCGATGACCATGATCGAAGCATTTGGAACATTGACCCCCACTTCAATGACGGTTGTGGCCACCAGAAGCTTTGTGTCACCCGCCACAAAGCGTGACATCGCGGCGTCTTTCTCGATGGGCGGCAACTGCCCATGCACCAGGCCGACGGTTTCTACGCCGAAGACAGCGCGCAATGTCTCGAATCGTGCCTGAGCAGCAGTCAGGGGACTGAGTTCAGATTCCTCCACCAGCGGGCACACCCAATAGGCCTGTCGTCCTGCGTCGATGGCTCCTTGCAGATGATCAATAACCTCGTCCATCCGCGCGGTCGAGACCAAGGCCGTTTTCACAGGCTGTCGTCCGGGCGGTTTTTCGTCAAGGATTGATACATCCATGTCGCCGTATTGCGCGAGCGCGAGCGAGCGCGGGATCGGAGTTGCGGTCATCACAAGTACATCAACGCCCACGCCTTTCGCCGAAAGTGCCGCACGCTGCGCAACCCCGAATCGGTGCTGTTCATCGACAACCGCCAGACGCAAGTCGGCAAATTCGACGCCTTTCTGGAACACTGCATGCGTCCCGATCAGTATCTGCGTATGCCCCGCGGCAAGCTCTGACAATTTGCGCGCACGCTCCTGGCCCTTGTCACGCCCGGTCAGAATCGACAATGACACGCCTGCGGCCTGTGCCAGCGGCGTCAGGCTCTCAAGATGCTGCCGTGCAAGGATCTCCGTTGGTGCCATCAGAACACCCTGCCCGCCAGCTTCGACGGCGATCAGCAATGCCATAAGTGCCACAAGGGTTTTCCCCGCCCCGACATCCCCCTGCAAGAGCCTGTTCATCCGCACTGGCGCGGCCATGTCGGCTGCGATTTCGGCAATTGTGCGCGTCTGTGCGGCGGTCGGCGCATAAGCCAGCGATGCGAGAACCAGAGCATGAAACCGACCAGTGCCGCGACTGACATATCCTGACAGACGGCGCGTCCGGGCGCGTGCCAACGCCAAGGTCACCTGATGCGCAAAGAGTTCGTCATAGGCAAGGCGCATCCTCTCGGGCGCACGCGCACTTAGATCGGACAGGGTTTTCGGTGCATGGACGCTTCGAATGGCGTCATGCCAGTCAGGCCAGACTTCCTGCACCTTGAAGGCCGGATCGATCCATTCGCTGAGCACCGGAACGCGGGCCACAGCACTTGCAACGGCTTTTGTCATCGTCTTTGCACTGACGCCGGCGCAGAGCGGATATGTCGGCTCGCTCTCGGGCAGGTCCGATGTCTGTTCGGGGCGCAAGACATGGTCTGGATGCACCATTTGCGCGATGCCATCGAAAAGCTCCAGCTTTCCGGACACCAGCCGTCGTTGTCCGGTGGGGAGCAGGTTTTGCAGATACTCACCGCGCGCATGGAAGAACACCAGTTGAAATTCTGACTCTGAGTCCTGCACGATGATGCGATATGGCTTTCCTTTGCCCCGTGCCGGATAATGGCGCCCGATCAGCACCTCAACTGTCGCAATTGCGGGACAGTCCAATCCGCGCACGCTTGTCCGGCGCGCGCGATCAACAAGGTTCTGGGGCAGGTGAAAGATCAGGTCGCGTGGTGTTTCGACATGGAGTGCCGTGAAATGCCGCGCCGTCTTGGGCCCGATTCCGTCCAGCGTCTCGAGTCCCGCGAACAAGGGAAACAGAATCTCTGGCCGGCTGGCCATGTCACGACACCCCGATCAGCGACAGCCAACCGTTTTCGTCAATCACCTCGACCCCGAGTTCGGCCGCTTTCTTGGCCTTGCTCCCCGCGCCCGGCCCAGCGACCAGCAGATCGGTCTTGGCCGAGACAGACCCCGCGACTTTTGCCCCCAACTCTTCGGCGCGGGCCTTTGCCTCCGCGCGGGTCATGCGCTCCAAACTGCCTGTAAAGACAACAGTCTTGCCCGCAACCGGACTGTCAGAACTGCGCTCCTCTGCCGGGATGACCACGAGGGTTGATGCGAGCGCGTCTATTTCGGCGCCCTCGGCCTGAAATGCGGTCAGCAAGGACCGCGCCATCACAGGGCCAACGCCATCAATCGAAATCAGTTCTGAATACTGCAGGCTATCGGGATCGGCAGCTTCGTGCATCGCATGACGGAACCCCTCCCATGTGGCGTAATGGGTCGCAAGCATCATCGCCGAGGTTTCCCCGACATGACGAATGCCAAGCGCGAAGATAAGACGCGCCAGCGGAATCCGGCGTTTGTCGTCAATTGCTTCGAACAGCTTGGCCGCGGATTTTTCACCCCAGCCTTCTCGGTTCTTCAATTGCTTCGGTTGGCCCGGCCCGAAGCGCTGTCGCAGGGTGAAAATCTCTCGCGGTGAGTTGATCCACCCATCTCGCCAGAAGGCTTCCACCTGTTTGGCCCCAAGGCCCTCGATATCGAATGCGGAACGGCTGACGAAATGCTTTAGCCGTTCGACAGCCTGCGCCGGGCAGATCATGCCACCTGTGCACCGACGCACACTGTCACCGGGTTCACGGATCGCAGGACTGCCACATTCCGGGCAAGTGTCGGGAAAGATATAGGGCTGCGCTTCTGCTGGACGCCGCGCAAGATCAATATCGCGGATCTTCGGGATCACATCGCCTGCGCGGTAAATTTCGACCCAGTCACCGATACGGATATCGCGCCCGTCGCGGATCAAGTCGCCACGGCTGTCACGGCCTGCGATATAATCTTCATTGTGCAGCGTTGCGTTGGACACGACCACACCGCCAACCGTTACCGGTTTGAGCCTTGCAACCGGGCTGAGCGCACCTGTCCTGCCGACCTGAATGTCTATACCGACAAGCTCTGTCCAAGCATGCTCGGCTGGGAACTTATGTGCAATCGCCCAGCGCGGCGTTGTCGAACGCAATCCCAACCGTGCCTGCAGTTCGAGATCATCCAGCTTGTAGACGACACCATCGATATCATACCCCAGCGATGCCCGCTGACGGGCGATCCCTTCATAGGTTTCAAGCATCTCTTCAACTGTCCGGCAGCATCGGAACAAAGGGTTGGTCGGAAAACCCAGCGCCGCAAGTTTTGCGACGGCATCTGACTGCGTTGTCGCCAAAGGCTCTGACACCAGACCCCATGCATAGGCGAAAAAACGCAAGGGGCGCGAGCGTGTCACCTCCGGGTCAAGCTGGCGAAGAGATCCTGCTGCAGCGTTACGCGGGTTGGCGAAAGTCTTTGCCCGGTCTTGCGCCTGTCGCGTGTTCAACGCTGTGAAATCGGCATGCGCCATATAAACCTCGCCGCGCACTTCGAGAATGGCGCGGGTGTCATCAAGCATCTGCGGGATATCCGTAATGGTACGCGCATTTGTCGTCACATCTTCGCCGATTTCGCCATCGCCGCGCGTTGCAGCATAAACAAGCGTGCCGTGCTCATACCGCAATGAGAGAGAGAGGCCATCGATCTTGGGTTCTGCCGTGAAATCCAGAGGGAAATCGGCCGCAACGCCCAGAAACCGTCGGATGCCGGTGACGAAATCCGCCACATCGCCGTCGTTGAAGGCATTGGAAAGCGAAAGCATGCGGCGGGCATGACGGATCTTCCCGAACGCGTCTGCCGGCGCGGCCCCTATTTTTCTGCTCGGGCTGTCTGGCCGTACCAGAGCGGGAAACCGCGCTTCGATCGCTGCATTTCTGCGGCGCAGTGCGTCATAGTCGGCATCAGTCATGATCGGTGCATCTGCTGCGTGATAGGCGATGTCTGCCTGTTGCAGATGCACGGCAAGGCGCGCGAGTTCGGCGCGCGCCTGTTCTTCATTCATCGTGCCGATATCTGTATCCAAACCGTGCACGTCGGTGTCGTTTTGACCTGTCAAGCCTGAGCCCCCAGCGAACCAATTTCCCTGAGAGCAAGTGATAGGTCGCGAAAGGCATTTGGTCCACCCCGTCGCGCGGGCCTTGTTTACGCCGACATCACATCCTTGGCCAACGCGTCGACATCCACAACCGGGTCGCGCAATACATACCCCCGGCCCCATACCGTATCGATGTAGTTTTCACCTCCAGTGGCTTCGACCAGTTTTTTCCGAAGCTTGCAGATGAAGACGTCGATAATCTTCAGTTCGGGCTCGTCCATTCCGCCGTAAAGATGGTTTAGAAACATTTCCTTTGTCAGGGTCGTGCCCTTGCGAAGGCTTAGCAGTTCCAGCATCTGATACTCTTTTCCGGTCAGATGGACGGCATGCCCGTTCGCATCGACTGTCTTCGCATCGAGATTTACCGAGATCTTTCCGGTTTTGATCACCGATTGAGCGTGG
>SKWJ01000527.1 GCA_007128995.1 Paracoccaceae bacterium | reverse complement strand
GTTGGACAGAATATCCTGCAGGCTAAGCACATTTCCCGACAAGGCCTCGATCTTGGTCTGGGCGGCATCAATCACCTGCAAGCGCTCTCTCAGCGCGCCCATGCTCGCCGCTGTCGCCTGCGCATTGCCCGCAAGCGTATCGCCCATGTAGCGCCCCATATCGGCCAGACGCGCCTCTACAAGGCCGATCACCTCGGTCTGGTTGCGGGCCACTTGCCCCAGTCCGCCAGCAAGGTTTTGCTGCGTATCGCTCAGGCTGGACAGGCGCGAATCCAGCACCGCCAGACGTCCTGCCAGCAGGCCGACAACCCGCGCCAGACGCCAGAGGACAAACACCGCAATCAGGCCCAGGAACAGCCCGAGTGTCACAGGGTCATCCCAAGCCAGACTCATCTGCGCCCAAACAGTTTTTCAATCTCTGCCAGCCCCAGTTCGACATAGGTTGGTCGCCCGTGATTGCACTGACCAGAATGGGGTGTCCTCTCCATCTCGCGCAGCAAGGCGTTCATCTCTTCCACCCGCAGCGCACGGCCCGACCGCACCGAGCCATGACAGGCCATCCGAGATAGGACTGCATCCAGCCGCGTCTCAAGGCTCTGGCTTGCGCCGAGGTCTGACAGATCATCAAGGATTTCGCGCACAAGTAGACGGGCATTGATCTCGCCCAGCAGGGCGGGCGTTTCGCGCACAACAACGCTGGTTCCGCCAAACCCTTCGATATGCAGGCCCAGTGCCGCAAGATCCGGGGCAAGTTCCAGCAACTGCGCAACTTCGCCCGCCGATAGCTCGACGATTTCAGGGATCAGCAAGGTCTGCGACGCGACAGACTGTGCCGCGCGTTGGCGCTTCAGCCGCTCATAGACCAACCGCTCATGCGCGGCGTGCTGATCGACGATGACCATGCCGTGCTCGGTCTGTGCTATGATGTAATTTTCGTGAAGCTGCGCGCACGCCGCACCAAGGGGGGCCTGTGATGGTGCGTTGTCTGGAATGTCTGCATGCTCGTGTCGCGCCGAGATCGCCTCACGCCCCGACCAGAGGGTCGCAGCTTCGGCCAATTCAGACGGTGCCTGCAATTGATACGCCATCCGCACCGCGCCAGCCCCGGGACGCGGCATCTGGTAGGAAGCCCCAGCCCCGCGCGGCTGCATCGCACCCAACATCGCCCCGCCGACTGTCGATGACGATCTGTGGCCCCCTTCTGCCAGTGCATGGCGCAGTGCCGAGACAACCAGTCCGCGCGCCAGCCCCGGATCACGAAACCGCACTTCAGATTTTGCAGGGTGCACATTCACATCCACAAGTTCGGGATCACAGTCCACGAACAACACCGCCACCGGATGCCGGTCGCGCGCCAGCACGTCAGAATATGCCGCGCGCAGCGCCCCCAACAGCAGTTTATCCCGCACCGGGCGGCCATTGACGAAACAGAATTGTGCCACCGCCGCGCCGCGTGAAAAGGTCGGCAGACCAGCGAAACCGCTCAGCCGCAGCCCTTCGCGTTCTGCATCTATGCGCAAGGCGTTGTCGGTGAATTCGCGGCCTAGAATGCTGGCCAATCGGTCTTCCAAAGCGTCGAAAAGCGCCCCCTGCCCGGCATCGACGCGGAACATCTCTTTTTGCGCGTCAGTTGATGTATCGGAAAGTGTGAAACTGACATATGGCTCAGCCATTGCCAAACGCTTCACGACATCAGCAATCGCCTGAGCTTCGGCCCGGTCAGAGCGCATGAATTTCAGCCGCGCCGGTGTCGCATGGAACAGATCGCGCAATGTAACGACTGTGCCATATTGGGCGGCCTCGGGGCGCACCGGGGCCACGCGCCCCCCTTCCACCGAGATAGCAGCCCCGTCGCCGCCCGCCGCGCGCGACACGATCGAAAGACGCCCGACAGCGCCCAACGACGGCAGCGCTTCGCCCCGAAAACCAAAGGAATGGATATTCAACAAATCGCTGCCATCGATCTTTGATGTCGCATGCCGGGACAAGGCCAGCGGCAGGTCCTGTGCGCTCATCCCATGACCGTCATCGCGCACCCGGATGAGGGTCTTGCCCCCATCGGCATAGTCGATATCAATCCGGCGTGCCCCGGCATCGAGTGCATTTTCAACCAGCTCTTTCACGGCAGAGGCTGGGCGCTCCACAACCTCGCCTGCCGCGATCCGATTCACGGCGGAGTCGTCAAGCTGCCGGATGACAGGTCTTATCTTGCGGTCATGTACATTCATACCACAGGATATAGCACGCGGAGCGCGGCCCTGCCAAGCGTCAGTTCACCCCAACCGGCTGGCCCACGATCACGAAAAACAAAGCTTCCGGATCATAGAGCCGCCGTGCGACTGAATTGACTTCTTCCAGTGTCAGGTCTTCGATCAGGGCGTTTCGAATATTGACATAATCGATGTCAAACCCCTGATACTGCATCGACGCCATGATCGAAGCGATAGAGCCGTTTCCATCAAAGCGCAGCGGATATGCGCCCGTCAGATATGTCTGGATACGCTCCAACTCTTCCTGCGTGACACCTTCGCGCGCCATCCGGTTCCATTCGCCACGCAGCAGTTCGATCACCTGTTCGACATTCGCATTATCCGTTGACAGACGCCCCTGATAGCTTTCGCCCAGATTACCAGAGGAGAGGAATGCGCCGATCCCATATGTCAGCCCGCGTTCCGTCCGCAGCGATTGCATCAGCCGGGTGCCGAAACGCCCCCCGCCAAAAATCTCGTTCACGACGAATGCGGTCAGAAACTCCGGATCATCGCGGGCAATACCTGCATGACCGAAAGCGACCACCGATTGCGGACCGTCGAATGGGCGGATCTCGATCCCCGGTTCAGCCAGGAACTCTGCCCGTCCAACCTGCGGTGCGCCGATATCGGGGATCCCGTCGAAAAGCCGGTCCAACAGTCGGCCCAGATCTTCCGGAGAGATATCACCCGCCGCGCCTATGAACACACGATCCCGCGCTATCGCCCCTGCATGCGCTGCAACCAGAGCGTCACGATCCAATGCTGCGACAGTTTCTGCTGTTCCGTTGCTTTCGCGCCCATATGGATGAGTGCCGAACGCAGCGCGCGCGAATTCACGGGACGCGATCGAATTCGGCTCAAGCGCGTCCCGACGCAACTGCGCCAGTATCTGAGCACGGACCCGCGCGATGGCATCCTCGTCAAAGCGGGGCTCGGTCAGGGCAAGACGCAAATGCTCGATGACCTCGTCTGCGTTCTCTGTCAGAAACCGGACCGAGACGCTGACAGTATCGCGCCCTGCGTCAAAGCGCAGACGCGTCGCAAGCTCTTCGCTGCGCATTGCGAAGCCTTGCGCATCCATGTCACCTGCGCCTTCGCCCAGAAGCGCCGTCATCAGGTTGACAGCCCCCGCCTGATCGTCGCTGTCAAGCGTCGCCCCACCCTCGAAGATCAGTTCCAGCGAAACGAACGGGATCGAGCGCTCTTCAACCAACCAAGCCTCCAACCCAGAGGGAGAGGTCACCGGCGTTATATCGACCTCGGCCCGCAGCGGCAGGGCAATCAGGACGAACAGGGCAATCCAGCGCTTCATTGGCTCAACTCCGCATCTTGTGGCCTGGTCAGGAAGCCCGTCACCGAGGCGCGGCGGTCCAGCAACCTTTCTCCTGCCAGAATTACATCTTCCGGTGTGACGGCATCCAGCGCGGCAATCCAGCCTTGCACATCCTCCACGCTCAGGCCAATGCTCAGCCCGACGCCAAATTGTCTGGCGCGCCCTTGCGTATCATCCAGCGCGAATATTTCCGAAGCACGGATCTGGCGGCGCACCCGTTCGAACTGTTCGGGATCGACCCCGTCCTCAAGGAACTCTGCAATCACGCGATCCATGGCCGCTTCCGCGTCCGGCAGTGACACGTCATCGACAGGTGCAACACCGACAGAGAACATGCCGTAGTCGCGCATCATACCGTTATACCCAGCCCAAGCCGAAAGCGCGATTCCCTCGTCGAAATTCAGTCTCCGCTCCAGCACCGATGTTGACGAACTGCCCCCCAAAAGAGACGCAAGCATTTGCAATGCGGCGGCCTCTGACGCGTCGCCTGGCCGGCGGGGGGGGACCAGATACATGCGGCTGACATAGGGCGTTCCCACGCGCGCATCTTCAAAGACAAGGCGTCTTTCCGCGAGATGGGGCGGTTCGGACGGGCGCGCGACCTCTGCAATATTCTCATTTGCGGGGATTGCTCCATAATGCTTTTGCGCCAAGGCGATCGCGTCGTCTGTATCTACATCACCGGCGATGATCAGTATGGCGTTGTTCGGGCCGTAATGCCGCTCATAGAATTCCATCGCCATATCATCATCCAGCGTTTCCATCTCATGACGCCAACCGATGATCGGCGTCCCGTAAGGATGCGCCTTGAACAGTGCAGCCATCATGGCTTCGTTGAACTGGGCACCGACCCTACTTTCCAGAACCTGGCCGCGCTCTTCCAAGATGACATCGCGTTCTGGCAGCCATTCCGCATCGGTGAAAGCAAGGTTCTGCATGCGGTCAGCTTCCATCTCCATCATCAATTCAAGACGATCAGACGCAACGCGCTGGAAGTACCCCGTGTAATCCCATGATGTGAAAGCATTGTCCCGCCCACCATTTGCTTCGACAATCGCGGAGAACTCGCCCGGCGCAAGCGTGTCTGTTCCCTTGAACATCAGATGTTCCAGAAAATGCGCAATGCCGGACTGCAAGGGCGGCTCGTCGGCGGCCCCCACACGGTACCAGACCATATGCACAACCACAGGTGCACGCCGGTCCTCGATCACCACCACGTCCAGACCATTGTCCAGTTGTGTATGGGTCACAGGCTCTGCCGCGAGAGGCTGCATCAGGGCAACAGTCGTTGCTGCCGCTAAGGCAATGTAGCGCAGGAACATGGTGATCCCCCAGAGGAAATTAGGTTTTGCTACACCTACTGCTATCACAGCATGAATCAAGCCCCGCCACAGAAGCGTGACCCGCTGCGAGGTGGATGCCGGGACAGGCCCGGCATCCCCGCCCTACTCGACAGTAACCGTGATCATCTCTGACATGATCGGCGGATCATGCGGGACATGGAACTGATCCCCCATCAAGAGCATGAACGTGTGCGTTCCGGGCGGCAATTCGAGGGTGGTTTCGGTCTGGCCGCCACCAAAATGAAGGTGCGTCTCGGAGAACGGCACGTCCATGTCTAGATCAATCTCGGACGCATCAACATTGATCAGCATGTGATGATGCCCCGTATCGGGCCAATCCACCCCTGCAGGGGCAATGCCAATGCCGCGTGCGCCGAACCGGAAGGTCACAGGATTGCTGAC
>SKWJ01000021.1 GCA_007128995.1 Paracoccaceae bacterium | reverse complement strand
CCATAGATGGGAAACCGCGCCTGATCATAATCGAGATAGGGCAGGATGTCGCGGACCTCCTCGCGGCCCAGCAGGATCGCGTCATCGCCCTCCGCCAGCATCGCATTACCGCGCCGCGCGGCGGCATCGCGCTGGCCATCGGAATGGAACAGATTGATCAGCCCGCGCTGCGAATGCATCACATTGTAATTCAGGTCCGCTTCCAGCCCTTCCCAGAGTTTCAGCGAATGGCTGTAGAATTCCGAATTTCCCGGCAGGACGTAATTCGCGCGCACAATCGTCGTGTTGCGCCCGATATTGCCACCGCCCAGATACCCTTTTTCCAGCACGGCGATATTGGTGATCCCGTGATTGCGCGCCAGATAATAGGCAGTCGCCAGCCCATGCCCACCGCCGCCGATGATCAGCATGTCATATTCGGGCTTCGGCGCGGGCTTGCGCCAATGGGGTTTCCAGCCTTTATTGCCGAAAAGCCCTTCCTTCAGGATGCGGAGCGCGTTGAACTGCACTTCGGTTTTTTCCTTATAATCATCAGATTGGCATTGTTCATTCTATGCGGGCGAATCTTCGAGCAGGCGCTGATTTGCAGCAAGACCCAGCCTCTCCGGAATGTCCAGTCTGGCCTATGGCGCCTGGCCCCCGCAACCTCTATTTACACGCAACCGGGCAAACGCGGCCTCACGCGCGTGATTGCCGGAATAAAGGGTAAACGGCCGGGCTACAGACCTCGATCAGCGTTGCGCAGACGACGGCAATGTCATCAACCCCATGGGCCGCATCCGGCCAGGTACAATGGTTTCTGTAAAACCTGCCCAAGATAAGCGCAACTCTGCACGAAGTGCCCAAAAAATGTGCGAGGTGATGCGTTTCGGAAAAGATGCCCCCTTGGTTTCCGCCGCGCCGGGGCGCGCTGGCGAGAGCGCGACAAAGCGCATTTACAACGGAAAGAGGCTCTCCTCAGGGCAGCGGAGGGTGTTAGCCAGGCTCCGTTTGCGGCTCTTGACGGATGGGAAGAAGGACGTAAGACAAAACGAAGACTTCATCATACGCCCTTGGAGATAGCATATGCCCCCAGAAAACCCTGCTTGCGGCGTTTGCGGGCCGCGAATGTTCTGTGTCTCACTGGCGACGTGACGCCAGTCGCGTCACCACCATCCGGCCCTGACCCGCGGGGCATCAGCAGAAAGACCAGAACCATGATCGAGCCCTCTTCATCAGAGAATCGCCGATGGCTGCACGCTCTGCCGTGGCGTGCCTGTCTGGCAGGGTTGGCTGTCTGTGTCGCGGGAACTCTCGTACCGGTCCCGGCATTTTCGCATGCCGCAATTGTCGAAGCCGAAAGCGCGCAGGCTGTGCGACTGCACGCCTATTACGACGGTGGCCAGCCCATGGCCCATGCGCAGGTCATCATCCATGCGCCCGGTGACTCGTCTGTCCCATGGGGCCAGGGCGTGACCGATCGCGATGGTCGACTGGAATTTGTCCTTGGACCGCAAGAGGGGCGCTGGAGCTTTCATGTGCGCCAGTCGGGGCATGGGGCAATGGTGCATGTCACGCTTGGCGCAGATATCCCGGTGATCGAGGCGGCAGGCCCCGGGCAAACCTGGGGCCAGCGTGCCTTGATGGTCGCGCTGGTCGCCTGGGGGGCCTTGGGAACTGCATTGTTTGCCCGCAGCCGCAAAGGGGCGCGCGATGCATCTGCCTGACGGAATCGTACCGGTAGAAATGGCGCTGGCTGGCTATGCCTGCAGCGCAGGGCTGATGGCGCTTGCCCTGCACCGTATCAAGGCGCGGCCAGACCCTCAGGCCGAGATCCCGCGTGTGGCGATGCTGACGACAGTATTTTTTGCAGCATCGCTGGTCGCTGTGCCTGTGCCGCCGACGAGCGTGCATCTGATGCTGGCCGGGCTGATGGGGGTCACACTGGGCTGGTTCGCTGTTCCGGCAGTCCTGGTGGGGTTGTTCTTGCAGGCCGTGCTCTTTGGTCATGGCGGGATCACTGCGCTGGGATTGAACGGAGTCGTGTTCGCACTGCCCGCGCTTCTGGCCTTTGGCATCTGGCAACAGATCGGCAGGCGCTGGCCGGACCTTGGGGCATTTCTTGCGGGCAGCGGTGCGGTCATCCTCGCGCTTGCCCTTTTTGCGACCATTGTTCTTGCGGGGTTGCCAGCCGAACTGGATGCGGCGGCGGAACGCATGGCGCTGCGCATATTCGTTCTGGCGCATGTGCCGCTTGCCCTTGCCGAAGGCGTGATTGTGCTGACACTGCTGCGGGTGCTGCGCCGGGTCGAGCGGCGCCTCTTGTATCATGGCTGAGCGCGGCCCCGGCCCGACAGCGCGGCTTGTGATCGCTCTGGTGCTCGCCTTCGGGATCGCTTCGGTGCAGGGGCTGGCCGTGCTGCCTTATGTCTTTGTGCTGGCCATCGGGTTGGTGCTGGCGTCGGGGCAGTGGCGCATGGTGCTGCGCCGGATGCGCGGGCCCGCACTTCTTGCGCTTGGGCTCTGCGTGGTCTTGCCGCTCGGGTCAGGTACCACGGTGCTGGCAGAACTTGGCCCCTTCCGTCTGCGGCTGGAAGGGCTGGAGGCTGCCGCCCTGATTGCAGGGCGGCTTTTGTCCATCGTGGCGGTGACGCTGGCGCTGCTCGCCGCGCTTCCTCCGTTTCAGCTTGTGGCGGGTCTGCGCAGCTTGCGTCTGCCCGCGCTGCTGGCTGATCTGGCACTGCTGACCCTGCGCTATCTCGATGAGGTCACAGCCGAGTTGCGCCGCGCGCATCTGGCACGGCAGATCCGGGGCGGACACAGGGGATGGCGCGCCCTGCCGGACCATGCAACCCTTTTGGCCACCGGGCTGATCCGCGCGCAGGCACGGTCCGAGCGCGTCTGGGCCGCGATGCGCTTGCGCGGGTATGGGGCCGGACTGGCCATGCCGCTGGCCCGCTTGCGCGCCCGTGACTGGATTGGCATGAGCGTGGCCTTGATCGCGGCCTTGGGGGTGATATGGCTGGACCGGGTTCTGTGACGCTGCTGGAACTTGACGCGCTTTCAGTCGGTCGGCCAGAATACGGCGCCGTGCTGTCGGATATGTCGCTATCGCTCGCGCCGGGCGAGCGGGTAGGGCTGGTCGGCCCCAATGGTGCCGGCAAGACCACGCTGTTTCACACCATTGCAGGGGTCTTGCCCGCGCTGAGGGGGGGCGTGCGCATGACAGGAAAGCCTGTCAGCGCGGGCCAGTTTCGCCCCGATATCGGGTTGGTGTTCCAGCAGGCCGAAGATCAGCTGTTCTGCCCGACAGTGATCGAAGATGTCAGTTTCGGCCCGCGCAACCTGGGATTGCCCGCAGCCGAGGCGCGCGCCCGTGCAACCCGCGCGCTGGATCAATGCGGCCTGAGCGGTCTGGAAGACCGGCCTGTCCACCATCTGTCCGGCGGCGAAAAGCGCCGCGCCTGCATTGCCGGTGCGCTGGCCCTGCAACCGGATCTGCTGCTTCTGGATGAACCTTCGGCGGCCCTGGACATGCGTCAGCGGCGGCGGCTGATCGCAGTGCTGGCGGGCATGCCACAGGCGATGCTGATCGCCAGCCATGATCTGGAACTGGTGCTGGAACTCTGCCCGCGCGTTGTGCTGATCGATCAGGGCCGCATCCGTGCCGATGGCCCGGCGCGCGCAGTTCTGGGCAATGCGCCGCTGATGGACGCGCATGGTCAGGAAGTGCCCCATTCGCTTACCCCGCATCACCCAGCGGGGCATCTGCATGTCAGAAGCTCTCCTTGACATGCAGATGCTGATGCATCGGGCCATGCGCATCTGTGCTGCTGTCACTATCCACAGGGATCAGAAACAGATTGCCATGCATCACCCCACGCTGGCCCAGAACTCCGTCAGCATAGGCCCGCAGCGCAGTCACAGGCCCGCGCAGAATCGCCGTTTCCAGACAGGTCTCATGATCCAGATGGACATGACTTGTGGTGATGCTCAGGGCGTGGTGGTCATGGTGATGGTGCATCAAGCGGCTGGCAAGGTCGCGGATATGATGGTCATAGACATAGCTCAAGACGCCCATGGCCTCTCCTGTGGCGTCCTCGTCGCGGCCCCGCAACCCCAAGCGCAACAGATCGCGCACGGCTTCCGAGCGCGTGTCATAGCGCCGGTCCTGAACGAACTGATCCAGCTCCTGACACAGGTTTTCAGACAGGGTAACAGTGACGCGTTGCATCGGTATTCCTTTTGCGGTGACAGACGCTGTATCGCATAAAGCGCTGTCACAGGATGCAGGATTCTGGGTGTGGCTGGCGCAAAAGGATCAGGATTGCCCCAATCTGGCACACTTTTGCTGCATGTTTTCGCATCGGGGCATGTGTTTGACCGACCGCATACGCGCCCTGAATGGCGGGGGCAGGTAAGTCATCCGCTGCTGCTGGCCATCAACGCGTTTCCATAGGCGCTTTGCAACTGGCCAGAGGCCAGCATGCTCGCAGGGCTGATCTCTTCCCGCCGTCCGCGACGCAACACACCCATCCGGTCGCAGAGAAAGGACACGATTGGCAAGTCATGGGTGACCAGCAGATTGGTCAGCCCGCGTGTGACGCGCAGATGGCTGGCACCCTGCATCTGCACCGCCATAATGAACTCGGAATTGCAAAAGGTCAGCACTTCAGCGCGGGCAATTCGGGCATAAACCGGCCAGGCCGTGATGGCGATGGCGATCACCGCAGTCTCGATCCCCGGGCCCAGGGCGGCGACGAAGGCCAGCGCAAGGCGATGCGGTGCTGGTCGATATCGGCGGTCGCAAGGGCGGTTATGTGTCCGACATCACCCGCATGGCTGCGCCGCGGGCCCTGTCCCAGAGGAATATGATGCAGTTCATGCTGTCGCTGAAGCCACGGTTCAGGCTGCGCTGGATGCGATCCGTCCGGGCGTGGCGGCGCAGACTATCGACGCGGCAGCGCGCGAGGTGATTTCGGCCGCCGGCTCTTGTCAGATCTGCCACGCAGCCTGCATCTGTGCCGGTAAAAGGCCTTGCCATAACGCAAGGCTGACGCCCGGTATTTGCAGGCGCTGCTTCGCGCCCCCATCACATCGTGGCTGACCCCGCGCGCGCATCTTGTGGCGACAGATAAGTCGGCACGCCCACGATGTCATTCGAGTATCCACTGCGAAAAGGAACGAAACTCTTCGCCGCGTCATCCCACATCTGGCGGTGAAGCGTGCCGATATCCGCCCCGTAGACATGAAGGCTTATCGCCCTTTCGCCTTCTGCGCATGCGACCTGATGAAAGGCTCCGGGCGCGGCATCTGCCAGCGTCACTTCGCCGGGTTTACGAAGGCGTGACT
>SKWJ01000446.1 GCA_007128995.1 Paracoccaceae bacterium | reverse complement strand
CGCGCCGCCCGGCATCGAAAAGGCGCCGATCAGCCCACCTCGGTCCCCGTCGCAACGCTCCAAACCCAGAGATCACACCAGATCAGGGGCATGCGGCGGCCTTCGAGCCCCGTCCGGCGAAGGCGGGTTCAGTCAACCGTTTTCATCGATTGCTTCGCAGCGTCACGAAGCAGTCTCATGCATCGCTCCGCGCTGTTGGGAAGCACGCCCGATTTTCGCCGGTAGATATAAAAGGATCGATTCCAGATCGCCTGAGGGGCAAGAATGCGTCGTACGACACCAGCGTTCAATTCCGCTCGCATCAGGGGCTCAGGCATGAAACAAAGATAGTCCCCAGATGCCACGAGTGCACGTACCGCTGTGACAGATCTTGTATGAATCGCCGTCGCAGGGACCGGAAGCCCATGCGCCCGGAAAAACTCCGTGACTTGCCGATAGGCGATGCTATCGAGGGGGGCAAGGATCCATCTGCAGTCGGTGAGATCCCTCAGTTCCACAGAGGCACGCATGCATAGTGGGTTGTTTTCATTGGCGATCACCCACCATTCGTCTGCCATCAACGGCTCCGGCTCGAGGTGTATCTCATCGCTTAATTCGATCTCCCCGGCGACCGCAAAGTCGATGCGACCCGATACCAACGCCTGTGCCAATCGATCCTCAATGTCATCGACCAGGTCGATTTGCAGCTCGGGCTGATCGTGCAGCATCCGTTCAAAAACAGTCGGCAGAAGAAGATTCGCGATACTGGCAACGACACCGATTCTCAGTGAACCGCGGCCGCTCATCGCCATTCCCCGCAACACTTCCAACGATCGGTCATAGCTAGATAAGACCGATTGTACATGCGGCAGAAATGCCAATCCATAGGGCGTCAGCGACATCCCGTGCGCGTGCCTGTGGAACAACGTCACGCCAACCGAACGCTCAAGGTTCTTGATCATTCGGCTAAGCCCCGGCTGGGTCAGGTTGAGGTCTCGCGCTGCGCGCCCGAGGCTCTTCTGCTGAGCGATCGTGACGAACGCGACAAGTTGGCGATGATTGAAAGTCATAACATATTGTCATGCCTTCTGCGCAACTTTGCAATTGAATTTTCACAATGAACGCGCGAGCATTAATCGTTCGTCGGTGGAGGAGCGCTCTCAAGGCGGTGCCGTCGAAGGGGGAGGCCGTACGTCGGGCCTGTATGTATCACCGTACGGAGCCTATGCCTCCGACGGTCATTCTGGAGGTAATATGAAGATTACAGTGGTAGCCGTTGCGGCACTCTCCCTTATGGTGGGGGCAGCGTCGGCACAGACGACTTTGCGAGTCGTCTCAGCCTTTCCGGAAGGCACGCTTCAGAACGAGCCGCTTGCCGACTTCATCGATCATGTTAACGAAACCTGCACCGAGGTTCAGTTCAACTACCTCGGTGGACCAGAGGCTGTGCCAACATTCGAGTTGGGCAGCGCAGTCCGTCGTGGCACGGTGGACGTCGGGTATTCGTCCTACGCCTTCTATGAGAGCGTCGTCCCGGAATCTGCTGCCATTCGGCTGTCTACGAATTCAGTCGAGGATCAGCGTGAGAATGGGGCATGGGAATACCTCAACGATCTGCACAATGAGCGGATGAACGCGCAATATCTTGCACGTCTCTACGATGGCGTACCTTTCCATCTCTACCTGACAAGGGAAGCAGACCCGCTCGATCTGTCGGGCCTTACGGTGCGCATCGCCCCCACCTACCGCGCGTTCTTTTCGGACCTCGGAGCCAACGTCGTGCAGATGCCCCCGGGCGAGGTCTACACAGGCTTGGAGCGGGGAGTTGTGCAGGGCTACGGTTGGACGAACCTCGGGATCTTCGATCTCGGCTGGTCGGCACTCACGACCCATCGCGTAGACCCCGGATTCTACGTCTCGGACTCGAATGTCCTGGTCAACCTGGATCGCTGGAACGCCTTGTCGGACAATGGGCGTGACTGCTTGAACGAAGCAGCTCTATGGATCGAGGATCGCAACGAACTGCTTCGCGACCTTGGACAAGCTGAAATCGCGAGGCAGACAGAGGCGGGCATCCAAGCGATCGAGTTGGAGGGCGAGGCACGCGAAGAGTTCACGACCCGGGCTGCGGAAACCGGTTGGGCGGAACTGGAGCAGGTATCACCCGACCACGCGGGCCGACTTCGCGAACTGATGGCTCCGGATAACAATTGAGATCGCGCGAGATATGCGTGTCGTAACGAAGCTCTACACTTTTGTAGTGAACGGCGCCGGCTGGTTCGGCGCCCTTCTCCTTTTTCTAATCGCATTCGCGACTGTGGCGGATGTTATCCTTCGGAATGTGACGGGCCGTGGGTTGCGCTGGCAGATTGATTTCGCCGAATATGCGCTCTTCATTTCTACCTTCCTTATGGCTCCTTGGATTATGTCACTTGGGGCACATGTAAGGGTGGATTTCCTCGTTCGAACGCTTCCTGAAAGAATAAGCCGCCATCTCGACAACTTCGCGAACGTGGTCGGCGCCGCACTCTGCGCATTGCTCACTTGGTACGCATTGTCGGAGACCCTCGACTCCATGAGCAGAGGAACCCTGGTTCTGAAGAGTGTCGTATTTCCTGAGTGGTGGGCGATGGTCGTGATGCCATTTTCCTTCGCTCTTCTATGCGTGGAATTCATTCTGCGCTTCGCGGGATACAGGCGCGTCCATGAAAACGTAAGCGTGTGAGGCAAATATGGATTGGATGACTGCACTCATCATCCTGCTGGGTTTGCTTTGCCTGCTCATGTTGACCGGGCTTCCGGTCGCTTTCGCTTTCCTAGGCGTAAACCTGATAGGAGCATACCTCTTCCTCGGTGGAGAAATCGGCCTAGGCCAGGTCATCCGAAATGCG
Organism: Paracoccaceae bacterium; assembly: GCA_007128995.1. GTDB lineage: Bacteria > Pseudomonadota > Alphaproteobacteria > Rhodobacterales > Rhodobacteraceae > Roseinatronobacter. The sequence continues at coordinate 2,465 of SKWJ01000446.1, read as the reverse complement.
ATGCAGTCAATGTTGAACTATTCGCTCGCACCGATTCCGTTGTTCATCCTGATGGGCGAGTTGATGTTGCACACTGGCCTTGCATTTCGCGCGATCAACGCAATCGACAAGATGATCCGGCGGGTTCCCGGACGGATGCCCGTGGTTTCGGTTGCGGCGGGTACGGCGTTTTCGGCGCTTTCCGGATCATCAATGGCCAATACCGCCATGCTGGGAAGCACTCTCTTGCCGGAAATGCTGCGCAAGGGTTACCATCCGCACCTTGCCATAGGGCCAATCCTCGCCGTGGGAGGGATCGCCATCCTAATCCCCCCATCTGCCCTCGCAGTTCTGCTTGGAAGCCTTGCACGAATTCCGATCTCGTCGTTGCTCATCGCCGGGGTCATACCTGGTCTTATTCTCGCGATGTGCTTTACCGCCTATATAATCGGCCGTGCTGTATTAAATCCTGACCTTGTACCCGCCGAAGACGACGGGGAGCCAGACAGCGGCTGGGAACGGTATTGGCCCTTCCTGCGGGACGTCCTGCCGCTGTTTGCGATCTTTTTCGCCGTAGTCGGCAGTCTTATCGGCGGCTTCGCCACGCCAACGGAATCGGCAGCAATTGGAGTTGCAGCGACATTGGTTGCAGCGATTTGCTACCGAAAGCTTCGGGTCGTCTCGGTCGCCAAGGCAATAGTCGAAACCGGTAAGGTTTCGGGATTGATACTCTTCATCATTGTCGCATCGCTAACGTTTTCGCAAATTCTCGCCTTTTCCGGGGCGGCGAGCGGGATGCTGCAGGCGGTGCAAGCGATGAACCTCACCCCACTCGCCATCATTGTCGTTATCGTGTTGATTCTACTCTTCCTGGGCTGCTTCGTGGATCAGGTTAGTATGATGATGATTACGATACCATTCTTCATACCGCTGGCTCTTTCTGCGCAGATCGATCTCGTGTGGCTGGGAATCATCTATCTGTTGGCCATGGAGATCGCGCTTCTGACACCGCCCTTCGGCTTACTACTTTTCGTTATGAAAGGCGTGGCTCCTACGCATATCACGCTCGGAGATGTTGTCCGATCTGCGCTTCCATTCCTCGGCATCCACTTCATGGTTCTTCTACTCATCATCGCCTTCCCTGCGTTGGGAACATGGCTTCCTCAGACCCTCCTGCAGCCGTGAGCACGCTGCGCAACACCAAAGGACTGACATGAAGACCATCGATCAAATCCCGTCCTTCGACTTCGACCCTTATGACGAACGTGAACTTGCGGATCCCTATCCGCGCTATGCGGAATTGCGGGCCGCAGGCCCCGTGGTCCGACTGACAAAGTACAATGTCGTTGCGATGGCACGACACGCAGAGGTACATGCGGCTCTCAGGGACTGGGAAACCTATTCATCGGCCGCGGGTGTGGGACTCGACGATCTGCGCAAGGGCGAACGTTGGCGACCATCCAGCCTTCTACTCGAGGTCGATCCGCCAATACACGACAAGACGAGAGCGGTGATGAACGTTGTGCTTTCGATGCCGGCCCTTCGGAGAATGCAGGGCGACTTCGAGGCCATGGCGGAGAAGTTGGCGGATGAACTGGTCGAGAGACGCGAATTTGATGGGATGGCTGATTTGGCAATTCCTTTCATTCTCAAGGTATTCCCCGATGCTGTCGGCCTTCCCGAGGAAGGACGAGAGAATTTGCTCCCTTGGGGAGATATGATCTTCAATTCATTTGGCCCGCGCAACCAGCGCTTTCAGGATGCCACCCGAACGGCAGAAACTGTTCGGGCGTGGATATTTGAGCATAGCCAGAGAAAATCACTTTCTGCGAACGGTCTTGGCGCGGCTGTATTTGCAGCTGTCGACAAGGGGCGCCTTGAAGAGGAAGAGGGCGAGGTTCTGGTGCGTTCCATGTTGACTGCGGGGCTAGACACCACTGTGACAGGCCTCGGCGCGAGCGTGCTCGCCTTCAGTCGTTTTCCCGACCAGTGGGATATCCTGCGCGAGCAACCAAATCTTGCGCGGCAGGCATTCGACGAAATCGTCCGATGGGCCTCACCTGTGCAGACATTCTTTCGAACAACTACCAAGCCCGTCATCGTTGAAGAGGTTACTATTCCCGAAGACACCAAGGTTCTGCTATTTCTCGCGTCAGCCAATAGCGATGACCGGGTATACCCTGAACCCGAAAAGCTAGACATTTTCCGACGTAACCTGGATCATGTGGGCTTCGGCAATGGCATACACAAATGCGTGGGCCAGATGGTCGCGAAGCTGGAGGCTGAAGTGGTATTTAACGCGCTACTAAAACGGGTAAAGAGGTTCGAGCTACTGGAAGAGCCTTCGATGTACCTCAACAATACCGTCCGCGCATTTGAAAGAATCCCGGTGCGAGTGATCCCGGCATGACCAGATCAGCTTGTCACCATCGGGGCACCTCGATTTATGACCTTTCCCGATCGCGCAGAGCAGCCTCGGCGGCTTG
>SKWJ01000096.1 GCA_007128995.1 Paracoccaceae bacterium | reverse complement strand
GAAATACGGCACTGACAAGCCCGACCTGCGCAACCCGATCAAAATGCAGGTCGTGTCCGAGCATTTCCGCGGGTCCGGTTTTGCGATCTTTGCCAAGCTGTTGGAGAATGCAGGGACCGAGATCCGGGCCATTCCTGCGCCCGGCGGCGGGTCGCGCAAGTTCTGCGACCGGATGAACGCCTTCGCGCAGGCGCAGGGGCTGCCGGGGATGGGGTATATTTTCTGGCGTGCCGGCGAGGATGGGCTGGAAGCCGCAGGCCCGCTGGCCAAGAATATCGGCCCCGAGCGCACCGAAGCCATCCGCCAGCAGCTTGGCCTTGGCGAAGGCGACGCTGCCTTCTTCCTTGGCGGCAAGGCGGCGCAATTCGAAACCGTGGCGGCGAAAGCGCGCGACGAAATTGGCCGCGAATTGAAGCTCACCGATGAAAACCGCTTCGCCTTTGCCTGGATCGTCGATTTCCCGATGTACGAGGCCGATTCGGAAACTGGCAAGATCGATTTCAGCCATAACCCGTTCTCGATGCCGCAAGGCGGCATGGACGGTCTGGCCGGGGATCCGCTGGCTGTGAAGGGCTATCAGTATGATCTGGCCTGCAATGGTTATGAGATCCTTTCGGGTGCGATCCGTAACCACAAGCCGGAAATCATGTATCGCGCCTTCGAGATTGCGGGCTATCCGAATTCCGAAGTGGACAAGCGGTTTGGCGGGATGGTCAAGGCCTTCAAATACGGCGCGCCCCCGCATGGCGGCTGCGCGGCAGGCATTGACCGCATCGTCATGCTGCTGGCCGATGAGGCCAATATCCGGCAGGTGATCATGTTCCCGATGACCCAGCGCGCCGAGGATCTGCTGCTCAAGGCGCCGTCGGACCCGACCAATGACCAGTTGCGCGACCTGGGTCTGCGCCTCGCCCCAAAGGGCTGAGGCGCGCCCGTCCAGCGCGCCCGTCCAGCGCGCCCGTCCAGCGCGGTTGTGCCAGAGTGTTGCGCGATCCGGGTTGCGGCAGCAGAACTCTGGGGCGCTGCCCGATCAGGTTGCGGCAGCAAATCGACATAGCGCGGGACCAAGGGCGTCAGACCGCAGCGCATCGCCGGGCCGCCCCCGGGGCATGGCGATTTGAGTGCCGGGGGCGCACAGCTTTGACCATGCGGGGACTTGGCCCGCACAAAGTGACACAGTTTTCAGGTGTCATCGCCGCATCTCGGCCCGTCGCTGCGCTCTTGCAGCGACTTCCCCTGACCGGTGGCCAGTCTAGATCACAGGTTGCGCGCGCAGCCTGTCGCGCAGCATCAGGGCCAGTTGCGCGGGTTTCCCTTCGCTGCGCACGCGCGCCACTTCCGCGCGCAACGGCGCATCGGACAGGGTTTGTGCAATCCCTTCAATGAATTGCAGGGCATATCCGCGCCGCATATCCGGATCGCCCTGCTGCAACAGGTCCAGCGCGAAATAGAGATCGTCACGGATGGCGCTGCCGGCCAGTCGCGGCATCGCATCCGGCGTGGCGCCGATGCGCGGCGCAAAGAAGGTCGGGGTCAGGGCTGCGCGCAGGGTCGCGACACTTTCGATCGGTTTTGCGATGAAAACATCTGCTCCCGCAGCATAGGCGGCAATGTCCATGTCCGGCAGACCTGTCAGCGCGATGATCCGGCCAACCCGCTGCCTGTTGCCTGCGAGTTCGGCAATCAGCTCCAGCCCCGATCCGTCGGGCAGGCCCAGATCGACAATCACGGCATCGGGCGTATACAGCGCCAGATGTTGCCGCGCTGTCTGCAGGCAGTCGGCGCGGCGCAGGCGTCCCCCCGCCCCGCGAAACATCAGCCGAATCGCATCACAGCTCACGCGGCTGTCCTCAACCAGTAAAAGTGTTGCACCGCGTTGCGGCGGCGGGGGCATTGCGGCAGCATTTGGCCGCACGGCACCGAACGCGCAGGCATGTTCCGTGGTCATTCATCCCTCCAGCTTGGCTGCGGCCATGTAACACCATCCCGCCTAAAATCCGGTTAACAGAGGGGCATTTTCTGCGGTGTCATGTCACGAAGGCGGCAGCACCACTTGCTTTGTGGGCGGGCTGCGCGCATAAGCTGTGCCAGTATTTTGGTGGAGAGACAGGATGATCGGTCGTCTGAACCATGTCGCAATTGCCGTGCCGGATCTGGACGCGGCAGCCGCGCAATACCGCAACACGCTGGGTGCAGATGTCGGCCCTGCGCAGGATGAACCCGACCACGGGGTGACGGTGGTCTTCATCACCTTGCCCAATACCAAGATCGAGCTGCTCTACCCGCTGGGCGAGAACAGCCCGATACAGGGGTTTCTGGACAAGAATCCAGCCGGGGGAATTCATCACATCTGCTACGAGGTCGAGGATATCCTCGCCGCGCGCGACAGGCTGAAATCCGAGGGCGCGCGCGTGCTGGGGACCGGAGAGCCGAAGATCGGGGCGCATGGCAAACCTGTGCTGTTTCTGCACCCGAAGGATTTCAATGGCTGCCTTGTGGAACTGGAACAGGTCTGATGTCGATCATGTCCGCCATCGCCCTCTATGCCGTGATCTGGTTCATGACCATGTTCCTTGTGCTGCCCTTTCGCCTGAAAACCCAGGGCGAAGCGGGCGATGTTGTCCCCGGAACCCCCTCCTCGGCCCCGTCGGATGCGCAGATGATGCGCAAGGCAAAGCTTGTCACCATCATCGCGACGGCGGCCTTCATCGTGATTGCCGGAATCATCATTTCCGAGGTGATCACCTTCGAGATGATCGAACGGCTGACACGGCGGTCCTAATGTTTGCCCCGTGACGCATGCTTCCCGCGCCGGTCGCGATGGCGTCGCGACACGCAGCGCTACGGCACTTTGCAGACATGGCGTTTCCGGGCACAAAGCCGCGCAGCGTGGTGTTGCGCTCAAGCGTCCGAAAAAGGATCAAAGCCCTCCAGACGCATCATGGTCCCGTCCGGCCGGTTCAGGCGGCGTTGTCATCTGCGGTGTCTTCCTTGCCGGGAACAGCGACGCGCGCATGATAGAGGTGGGTAAAGACCGCAGCGCCCACCAGCGGCATGGCGAGGTTCAGCACCGGCACGCTCAACCCGATTGCAAGCACGATGCCCGGAAGCCACAATCCCAGCATATGCTGTTTCTGAAGGGCGCGGGCCGTATCGATATCATGGCGCCGGCGCGCCACCATGGTGAAATACTCGCGTGACAGCAAGAACCCGTTCACGACCCACAGGATCGCCATGCCCCAGCCATTGGAAATGGCAAAGACCCCCATTCCGATCACGTTCAGCCCGACCAGAAGCCCGAAATAGCGCAGCGCGTCATTCAACCCTTCGCGCAGCGGCACCCGGTTGCGCTTTGGCAGGCCGGGATAGCTGCCTTTTTCGACCGAATCCGCGACATCGTTCAGATAGAACCCGGTAAAGACAGAGGCCACAGGCACCATCAGAAACACCGACAGCCCCAGCAGATAGATGATCGAGCCCAGCGAGAACAGCGAACTCAATCCCTGCACCTGCCCGGTTATCGGCAAAAACAGCGCGCCGGGAATCAGGATCTGAACAATCAGCAGGACGAAGGCATAGAGCATGAACAGCAGCGCCAGCGACAGCGCCACGCCCAGCCATAAAAGCTTGCGGTACTGCGGGTCGCGCAATTTGGTTACGGCATTCGCATAGGCGCGGATCATGGCAAATTCCTTGTCTGTCGGCTTGGGCGCAAGCAGGGACTGTCCCATCTTTGCATCATGCGTCCGCGGCCCTGTCAGGTTTGAAATCGGGTTGTAAGGGTTGAAATCTCGGGGCGCGGGCGGTCCGGGGGCGTCGCGCTGGCGGTTCCGATATGCACAAACCCAGCGATCCATTCCTGCGCCGCAAGCCCCAGTTCGGCCTGAATTTCCGCATCATAGGCCGGCCAGCCCGACAGCCAGCAGGCCCCCCAGCCCGCGCCAAGCGCCGCATTGACCAGCGACAGGCACACAGCACCCGCCGACAGCGTCTGTTCGATCTCGGGAATTTTCTCGGACGGCTTGGGGCTGGCGATCACGGCGACAACAAGCGGGCTTTCGGCAAAGGTAAGCGCCGCCTTGTCGCGTTTTTCAGGCTCCATCCCCAGCGCATTGCCCCGGTTTTCGATGGCCTGTGCCATCCGGGCGCAGGCGGGCGCTTCCAGCACGACAAAGCGCCAGGGTTCCAGCTTGCCATGATCGGGCACCCGCGCGGCGGCAGTCAGAAGAACGTCCAGCTCGGCCGCGTCGGGGGCAGGGGCCTTCAATATCTTGGCGGGCCGCGATCTGCGCGAAAGCAGGAACTCCATCACTGCGGCTGTGTCGGACATGGGGCACCTCGGAATTGCGTCACTCTTGCGCCAGACCCTAGCCCCTTTGCCCGCAAACGAAAAGACTGCACCCGGCACGCGGACCAAGAGCCGCGCATTAAACTTGTATTCAACAGTCGCCGCCATTCTGGCGCAAGTCCAAATCAGGCCAAACCGCACAATGACCCCATTCACCGACCCTTTTGAAAGGCTTGCGCGCGAGCGCCGCGCGCGTTTGCGCGCAGAGCGGCTTTATGAACAGGTGCAGCATGACCTGCGGCAGATGAATTCGCATCTGAAGGCGCATGCGCATCTGCTGTCCGATCAGGTCATCTCTCAGCGCGGCGAATTGTGCCGTATGCGCCGCCATGCCGACACGCTGGAAGGGATGAACACCCGTGTCACCGAAGATCTGCATGTCGCGCATGGCGAAGTCGACCTTGCCAATCTGCGCCTGCGCGAAGCGATCGAAACCTTGCAGGACGGTTTCGCCGTATTCGACAGGGAACAGGCGCTGGTTCTGGCCAACCGGGCCTATCTCAGCGTGTTCCGGGCCTATTCAGAGGTGCAACCCGGTATCAGGTATCGCCGCATCCTTGAAATCTGTGCCCATGAAGGGCTGGTCATATTGCCGGACGTGACGCCCGATCACTGGGTCGAGACGATGCTGCAACGATGGGACGCGCCCACAATCGCCCCGATCGAGCTGCATTTCACCTCCGGCATCTCGGTCCGGATGGGCGACCGGCGGGTCACCAATGGTGATTACGTCTCGCTTGTGCACAACATTACCGAAGCCCTGCGCTATCAGGCCGAACTGATCGAGGCGCAGCACCGCGCTGAAGCCGCAACACTGGCGAAATCGGCCTTCCTGGCCAATATGAGCCATGAAATCCGCACCCCCATGAATGGCGTGATCGGCATGGCCGAACTGCTGGCCGAAACCGAACTGGACCCGGAACAGCGCAATTATGCGGAAACAATCAGCAATAGCGGGCAGGCGCTGGTTTCCATCATCAACGATATCCTCGATTTCTCGAAAAT
>SKWJ01000477.1 GCA_007128995.1 Paracoccaceae bacterium | reverse complement strand
CCAGATCTACAAAATATGTATCGATACGGGGGTTCTCTCCGTCATCAGGGTTCCAGCGATAGATCTGGAATTTGCGCAGCTTGCCCCCGGTCTCGGGTTTGGGCCAGGTTTTCCCGGTGCGCATCTGGCTGTTCTTGGGCAGGGTCAGTTGGACCATAAGTGCCTCCTATATCAGGAACGGGGCAAGCCCGTCTGTGGCTAGACATCTAATCGTTTCAGGGCGCGTGGCAATCTCGACCACCAGCGCGTTCGTAGAAGGGTGCGTCAGGGGCTGACTTGCGGCCAAGGCAAGCTGCGCAATCTCTGCGCCTGTCGCCGCGTTGATCACGCAGTTGCTTGCTGGTTCCAGCGGAACACCCGGAAAGCGTTCCGCAAGAACTGGCTGCACGGCATTGCGCGCTGCATCGCGTGCGAACTGGTCCTGCACCGGCGCACAGGCCAGTAGCGCCGCTGGCGCAAGGATCAGCCCCGCGCGGATCAATACACCCGCGCCTTTGGAGCGATCTTCTTCAGGTCAATCCCGCCGTCTTCCAGCTTGGTCAACGGATCGGTCACCACGGGTCGGTATTCAAGACGCACATTGTCCCCCATTGCCCAGGCAAGCGTATGCTTGCGCCAATTTACATCGTCGCGATCCGGGTAATCCTCATGGGCATGTGCGCCACGGCTTTCCATGCGCGCTTCTGCGCTGACGAACGTCGTGACCGCACAGGGCATCAGATTGTCCAGTTCCAGCGTTTCCATCAGGTCGGTATTCCAGATCAGCGATCTGTCCGTCACGCTGAGATCGTCCATCTTCTCCGATATCGCGCGCATTTTTACGCAGCCTTCAGCCAGGGTCTTGTCGGTTCTGAACACGGCTGCATCGGCCTGCATGGCTTTCTGCATCTCAAGGCGCAGATCTGCAGTTGGCACCGCGCCGCTCATGTGGCGGAACCTGTCAAACCGCTCGACCGCCTTGTCGACACTGGCCTTGTTCAATGTCGGATTAGGTGTCTTCGGATCGACAATCTGCCCGGCACGGATGGCTGCCGCGCGACCAAATACAACAAGATCGATAAGCGAGTTGGACCCAAGCCGATTGGCGCCATGAACCGAAGCACATGCGGCTTCACCCACAGCCATCAGGCCCGGTGCCAACCGGTTCGGGTTTTCGGTGTCAGCGTTCAGCACCTCTCCCCAGTAATTGGTAGGGATGCCGCCCATGTTGTAATGCACGGTCGGAAGAACCGGGATCGGTTCCTTGTTCACATCGACACCTGCAAAGACGCGCGCACTTTCCGAGATGCCGGGAAGACGCAGCTTGAGTGTTTCCGGGGGCAGGTGGTTCAGGTGCAGGTGAATGTGGTCCTTGTTCGGCCCCACGCCGCGGCCTTCGCGGATCTCCATGGTCATGCAGCGCGAGACGACATCGCGGCTGGCCAGATCCTTATAGGTCGGGGCATAGCGTTCCATGAAGCGTTCGCCTTCGGAATTGGTCAGATAGCCCCCTTCACCACGCGCGCCCTCGGTGATCAGGCAGCCCGCGCCGTAAATACCAGTCGGGTGGAACTGAACGAATTCCATATCCTGCAGCGGAAGTCCCGCGCGCGCCACCATGCCATTGCCATCGCCGGTGCAGGTATGGGCTGAAGTCGCGCTGAAATAGGCACGACCATAGCCACCCGTCGCCAGAACCACCATCTTGGCGCTGAACAGATGCAGTGTCCCATCATCGAGTTTCCACGCCAATACACCCTGACACACGCCATCTTCCGACATGATCAGGTCAGTTGCGAAGTATTCAATGAAGAACTCTGCCTTCTGCTTTACGGACTGGCCATAAAGCGTGTGCAACATGGCATGGCCGGTCCGGTCGGCCGCAGCGCAGGTCCGCTGAACTGGGGGGCCTTCACCATATTCGGTCGTATGACCACCGAAGGGGCGCTGATAAATCTTGCCTTCTTCGGTGCGCGAGAAGGGCACACCGTAATGCTCAAGCTCGTACACGGCCTTGGGGGCTTCCCGCGCAAGATACTCCATCGCATCTGTGTCGCCCAGCCAGTCGGATCCTTTCACAGTGTCATACATATGCCACTGCCAACTGTCCGGACCCATATTGCCAAGGCTGGCTGCAATGCCACCTTGCGCCGCGACAGTATGGGACCTGGTGGGAAAGACTTTTGTCACGCAAGCCGTTTTCAGGCCCTGTTCGGCCATGCCGAGCGTTGCTCTCAGTCCAGCACCACCAGCGCCAACCACCACGACATCATAAAAGTGCTCTTCGATCTTGTATGCAGACATTTTTTTTCCTCAGGCGCTGAACAACACAGTCGCAACCGACAAGACGGCAGCAACACCGAAGGCCCAGCAAAGAAGCGTGTTGACCAGCAATGCCGCGGTGCGCGCCGCCTTGTTGGGGACATAGTCTTCTATCACAACCTGCAAGCCCTGTTGCAGGTGTGAGAACGCCGCAATCATGAAAAGCACAGCGACCAGCGCGTGCCACAAATTGGAATAAGTCGCCACGAACATCTCATGCCCGCCACCGAGCACCCGGCCAAACGGAAAGATGAAGAGCAAGGTCAGCGGGATTAGCGCGATCGAGGTGATGCGCTGGCTCCACCAATGGTGCAAGCCTTCTCCGGCAGCGCCGTGACCATGCACGCGGGCAAAATCGGTTTTGAACCCCATGAAACAGCCCCTTTCAGATGACTATGATCGTCAGTACTGTCAGAACAACAGTGCCGGCAAAGACGATGTAGCTTGTCTTCTCAACGCTTTCGACATCCATCATGCGACCTGTATCCCAGATCAGGTGACGGATGGAATTGAGCATGTGATACCACAGCGCGGCGAGCGACCCGATCAGCACCAGATGGCCAAGGATCGATGTCAGAAGCCCGTCCACAAATTCGAAATACTCTGGCCCGAATGCACCTGCGGCAAACCACCAGACGATAAGGATTGACGCAAGCGTCATTCCGGCGCCGGTGATACGGTTCAGAATAGAGGTGATCGCAGCAAGAGGCATGCGATACACCTGCAAGTGCGGTGACAATGGGCGATTGCCCCGGTTGACATCAGCCATGCGCGGCCCCTTTTTCTTATGCGCGATCACAAAAGGCGATCACGCCCTTCTCGACTTCTGACATACTTGTTTTGTCACGAATGTCACGCCTTCACGCATGCTCCCGGTAAAATATCTGACGTGTTTGCGGTAAATCTCGGACTTGATCGCAGTTTGTGATCACACTCTGGAAATAAGTGATCACAGATTTCGCGTAGGAATCAGGCACAAACTGTCGACACAAAAACGATCGCCGGGCCAGCGCGCTGGAACACGCAGGGTCTGGTCCGCGAAGATTGTGTTTCAAGTCGGTATCAGCGCCCAGTAATCCAGATCCAGCAAGACATTCGGATCATATTTGCCGTCCTGATCTTTCAACACAAGTGCGGCGCCTTTGGTCGCGACCAGTCGCAAGCGCAAGGCCCCGACCCCCGAAGCAGAGGTTTCGGCCCGGTCCAGAACTTCTGACCATGCCCTGACAGTATCGCCGGCAAAAGACGGGTTCGCGTGGGCGCCGGCATTTATGGCCGCGATCATCTGCGCGTTCGCCAGCCCGTTGAACGACAGCGCCCGCGCCATGGAAATGACATGACCACCATAGATCAGGCGTTTCCCATCGGGGCGCTGCATGCTGTCGAAATGAACTTTCGATGTGTTCTGCCACAAGCGGGTCGCCAGCATATGCTCGGCTTCTTCCAGCGTAACGCCATCGACATGATCGATCTTCTCACCTATTGCATAATCCCCCCAGCGATGGGGCTCTCCGGACAAGCCAAAGTCGAAAGCCGAGAAATCCAGCGTTTTCGGAATAACGAGATCCTCTGGCGCTACGACCGACGCAAGCGATGGGATCATCGTTTCGGGGGCAGGGGACCCGATGTCTCGCTTTCGGACCATTACCCAGCGGACATAGTCCAGAACCAGTTCGCCGCGCTGGTTTTCGCCCCGTGTCCGAACCCAGACGACACCGCTTTTCCCATTTGAATTTTCTTTGAGTCCGATCACTTCTGACTGACTGCGCAGTGTATCGCCCGGATAGACCGGCAAGTGAAAGCGCGCCTCGGCATAGCCAAGATTGGCCACGGCGTTCAAGCTGATATCCGGCACGGACTTACCAAAGACAATGTGAAATGCGATCAGGTCGTCAACCGGACTTTGTGGCAGGCCGCAGGCGCGCGCAAACTCGTCCGAGGAATAGAGGGCACCACGCGCAGGGTAAAGCGCGTGATAAAACGCCCGCTCGCCCCCCGAGACAGTGCGGGGCACCGCATGCGAGATTACCTGGCCAATCGTGTAATCCTCGAAGAAACGGCCTGCTGTGGTTTTGGTCATCGCGCCTCATCACGGTGTCGGGTTGTTGGTTTTATGATCCAGAGGAGATGCAGAGCCCCGACCGGTCTGCTTTCACAGGGTTCCAAGCTTCAACTCTGGCGTGTAGGAGGGCGTATCGGTTTCCTTTACGACCGCCTGTGCGCAGCGCATTGTGCCACTGGCAGCGTCAAAGGCATAGGCCGGGCTCCCATAGAGTTCCCACCCCTTTGACAGGGCTTCCGTCACTTTGTGGCAAAAAGCCGATGTGTCTTCACCGGTCAGCAGACGATAGGCTTTCATCATGCACCTCCGAACGGCCAGGGGCCCAACCAGCCATGGATCTGGCCCACAATCAGCATCGCAAACAAAGCACCCACCAGCGCAACCCCTTCTTTCCATGCTGCGGCTTCGGGGGTTGGTGTCCAAGACCGGTTGGCCCGATTGATCACAATGACAGAGGCGACCGCCCAGGCAAGAAGCCCGCCAAAGAGGATCAGCCCCTGCAATGTCCCTACAACAAGCAGATGCGCCAGCGCCCATGCCTTGAAGCCCGAAAGTTGGGGATGACGGATACGCCGGTGAAGGTTGGTTTTCAGCCCCGACACTGCGAAGAGGTAGAAACCAATAAAGACCAGCAGGTTATTCACATGCACCATCCAGTGGGGCGCTACCCAAAGCCAGACTGGGTCTGCCATCCGGTATCCGACAGTCATCAGAACGATTGACGCCAGCAGCGCCAGCGCCACCATTCCCTGCCCGGCATCCCCCATTGCAGCGCGCTTTTCAGGGGCAATGCGCTTGAACAGATGGGCCCCGGCCCAAACAGCGACCCCGAGGATCAGAATAAGGGTTCCCATTGAGTTTACTCCGTCAAAGCTGAAATGGCGTCTGCCTTTGCCAGGATCTGATGCGCGGTGACAATATGCAAATTCTCGACAATCTTGCCATCGACAACTGCCACGCCCTCGCCACGCGCCTTGGCCACTTCGAAGGCTTCGAT
>SKWJ01000033.1 GCA_007128995.1 Paracoccaceae bacterium | reverse complement strand
TGGTATGGTGTGACCGATCTGGCGGCGGGCGTTCTGGGCGCGGCCTTGTTTTTCGCCGTCTTCACCTTCGGAAGCGGCTTTGCCAACGCGGTCATGCCAATGGTCGCAACTGCCGCTGCCTCTGACAATGACACCGAAGTGCGCCGCGCGACCCGGATGGGGTTGTGGCTCTCGGTTGGATTCGGCCTTGCAGCCCTGCCGCTGTTCTGGTTTTCGGGCCACTTGCTGACGGCCCTGTCGCAGCCTGAAGATGTCATCCCGCTGGGCGAGGCCTATATGCGCATCCTTGGGTTCTCGCTGGTTCCCGCACTCTGTGTGATGGTCCTGAAGAATTATCTTGCGGCCCTCGGGCGTACGCAGGTCGCGCTCTGGATCACGGTCGGGGCGGTTGGCCTGAATGTCGCGCTGAACTGGATCTTGATCTTCGGAAATCTGGGGGGGCCGGAACTGGGCGTGCGCGGGGCGGCGATTGCCACCATCCTTGTCAATCTGGCCAGTCTGGCCGCACTTGCACTCTACTGCCAGATGTTGCCGACTTTGCGCCGATATGCCTTGTTCCAGCGCTTCTGGCGCCCGGACTGGCAGGCCATGGGGTTGGTCTGGCGCCTGGGATGGCCAATCGGTGTGGCGCTTGTGGCAGAAACGGCGCTCTTTTCCGCCGCAGCCATCATGATGGGCTGGATCGGCACGCATGAACTGGCAGCGCATGGGATCGCGATTGAAATCACGGCGATGCTGTTCATGGTACATCTGGGCTTTTCCAATGCGGCAACGGTTCTGGTGGGGCGGGCACGCGGGCAGCGCGATCAGGTGGCCCTGCGTGCCAGCGCCCGCATGTCCATCGCCGTATCGATGACCTTCGCGCTTGCGACAATGGTGCTTTACATTCTTGCCGGGCCGTTTCTGGTAGGGCTGTTTCTGTCCCCGACGGACCCGGCACGCGGCGCGATCATTGCGATAGGGGCCTCGATCCTCATCGTCGCGGCTGTCTTTCAGCTTGCCGACGGCGCGCAGGTGATGGCCATGGGGCTGCTGCGCGGCGTTCAGGACACGCGCGTTCCGATGCTGATTGCCGCCTTCAGCTATTGGGGCGTGGGATTGCCAACCAGTTACTTTCTGGGCATTCATCTGGGCTGGAATGGCGAAGGCATCTGGGCGGGGCTGGTTGTTGGTCTCAGCATGGCAGCAATTCTGCTGATGCTGCGATTCTGGGCAGGGCCGGGGCGGCCGCAAGCCCGACCATGGGCAAAGGCATAAATCATGGATCTGCGTGCAATTCTGATGGGCCTGGCCTTCGCGTTCATGTGGTCATCGGCCTTTACTTCAGCGCGCATGATCGTGGCGGATGCGCCCCCGCTTTATGCCCTGAGCTTGCGGTTCCTGATTTCCGGCCTGATCGGGATCGCGATTGCGCGGGCCTTGGGACAAAGCTGGTCGCTGACGCCGGGACAATGGCGCGCGACAATCATTTTCGGGCTGTCACAGAACGCGCTCTATCTGGGGATGAACTTTGTCGCCATGCAGACTGTCGAAGCCTCGCTTGCGGCCATTATCGCCTCGACCATGCCGCTTCTGGTCGCGCTGTTTGGCTGGCTGATCCTGCGCGAGAAACTGCGCCCGCTTGCGGTTTCCGGTCTTGTGGCAGGCTTTGCCGGTGTCGCGCTGATCATGGGCGCGCGCCTGACCGGCGGCGTCGATCTTTTCGGTCTGGCGCTTTGCGTGCTGGGTGTCATATCGCTGACAGTGGCCACCTTGAGCGTGCGCGTCGCCTCGGGCGCGGGCGGCAACCTGCTGATGATCGTGGGCTTGCAGATGCTGGTAGGATCGGCCCTGCTGATCGGTCCGGCAATCCTGCTCGAAGTGCCAGAGGTGAACTGGACATGGCAGCTTGCAGGGGCTTTCAGCTATACGGTTCTGGTTCCCGGATTGGCGGCGACCTGGGTCTGGTTTCTGCTGGTGGGGCGGATCGGCGCTGTCAAGGCGGCGACTTTCCATTTCCTCAACCCGTTTTTCGGTGTGGCAGTTGCGGCCATATTGCTGGGCGAAGCGCTTGGCCTGTTTGATGTGATTGGCGTTCTGGTCATCATGGCAGGTATTCTGGCAGTGCAGCGGTCGCGCATGGCATAGGGGCCCGCCCCTGCCCCAACATTCTGCCGGATCGCTTCGGGGCTGCGCGGATGACTCCCGCG
Organism: Paracoccaceae bacterium; assembly: GCA_007128995.1. Lineage (GTDB taxonomy): Bacteria > Pseudomonadota > Alphaproteobacteria > Rhodobacterales > Rhodobacteraceae > Roseinatronobacter. The sequence goes on along the minus strand of SKWJ01000033.1, from coordinate 3,198 downwards.
CCGCTCACAGATTGGCGGGCAGCCACAGGGCCAGCCCCGGCACGGCAATCAGCAGGAATGCCATGAACAACATCAAGACAGCATAAGGGATTGCACCGACCATGACCTCAGAGAGGTTGCCCCCACGTCGCGCCCCTTGCACAACGTAAAGGTTCAGCCCGACCGGAGGGGTGATCAACGCCATCTCGACCAGCACGATCATCAGAATCCCGAACCAGATCGGATCATAGCCAAGGCCGACGACGATCGGCACCATGATCGGAATTGTGATCACCATCAGTGACAGCGTTTCAATAAAGAAACCCAGCACAATATAGATTGCGACAATCACCATCAGCGTCATGAAGGGGGACAATCCAAGCCCTTCCATGAACGCGCGCAACTCTCGGCCCAGACCGGCGCTTGACAAGGTGAAATTCAAAAACGCCGCACCCAGCACCACCAGCATGATCATGGCCGTGATCCGGATCGTGCCGTAAAGCGATTCTCGCAGCATCGGCCAGTTCACGCCCCCGGAAAACGCCGCAATGACAAAGGCCATCCCGACACCCACAGCCGCCGCCTCGGTCGGGGTGGCCCAGCCGCGATAGATTGACCCGACAATTGCGGCAAAGAGCAGGAAAATCGGGATCAGATGCACCAGCACGGCCAGCATCTCGGGAAACGGATAGCGGCGCGATTCGCCCCCCAGTTCCGGGCGCAACAGGCAGATCAGCGCGGTCATGATACTGAACCCGACTGCCAGCATCAGGCCCGGCACCAGGCCTGCAACAAAAAGCTGGGGGATCGATGTCTCGGTCAGAAACCCATAGACGATGAGATTGATAGAGGGCGGGATCATGATGCCAAGGGTTCCGCCCGCGGCAATCGCACCGGAAAACAGCCGGGGATCGTAGCCCAGACGCTCGGCCTGCGGCATGGCAACGGTCGCAACCGTCGCCGCTGTCGCCACGGAAGAGCCCGAAGTCGCGGAAAACAAGGTCGCCGTGCCGATATTGGCGTGGATCAGCCCGCCCGGAAGCCAACTGAGCCAACGATCCAGCGCAGCATAGGTTTTGGCCGCCACCCCGCCGCGCACCAGCACTTCCCCCAGCAAGACGAAAAACGGGATCGCGATCAGGGTCGAAGAATTGGACGAAGACCAGACGAACTGTCCAAGACCCCGGATCAGCGGGAAGGGCGTGAAGAACTGGTCAACCCCAAAGCCAAGCAGGAACAGCACAATACCGACCGGAATCGTCAGCGCCATCAGGCCCAGCAATCCGCTGAAGATGTAAAGGATCATCGTGACTGCCCCAACTCATCTTCAATTTCATTGCGAATCCCGATGCCTTTTTCGACGCTGCCCAGTTTTCCCTGCAACACGAGGATGATCGACAACAGCGTGACGGCACAGCACATGCATGCAAACCAGACCCAGCCGCCGAACCACAGGCTTTGCGGAATCCAGAGCGGGGTTTCGAGTACGGTGTTGGCGCGCGAGTTGTTGTTGAGCGATCGCGCCAGAACCGGCCAAGCCCGGAAGGCGATGATCACGACCGTCGCCGACATGGCCAGCATGGCCAGAAGGTCCAGAAACACGCGCCCCCAGCTTGCAAACCGGGTGCGCAGAACCTCAATGCGGATATGGGACAGTTCCATCAGCGCAAAGCCCATACCCCAAGCCGTCGCAACAGCCATCACATAGCCAGTGATTTCCGATGTCCCCCCCAGCGATGACCCGAAACGGCGCAGCAGAATTTCAAGCAACACATAGCCGACGCAGACAAGAAGCCCGATCCCGACACACAGGGCGATCCCCCGGTTGATGACACGCAGGATACCGAAAATCCGCAAGACCATGTGCTGCCCTTTCGCGTTCAGATCGCCCGCGACGGGCTTAATCCAGCGCCACAGTAACACCGACAACGGCACCAACGGACTCGTTCCAGCGTTGCGCCCAGTCATTCCCGGCACGCGCAGCCCAGTCAGGCAGAACCTCACTGATCAGAATATTGCGGGCTGTCTCGAAATCCGCCTCCGAGGCGTCAACAAGGATCATGTCGCGGGCCTCGCCATAGGGGCAGTCAGCGGTCCCGGTCAGACAGGCGACATCGTTGACCAGCGCATCCTGCGCGACGGCCCATGCGGGTTCTTCGAATTCAGCTGCGATTGTGGTCTCGATCAAGGCCTGCAACTCACGGTCAAGACGGTTCCAGCGATCCAGATTGATGGCCGTCACAACCGGGTCCCACCCGCCCAAGGGCAGCGTCACAAGATGGGTCGAGACTTCCCACCAGCCGGCATTGTAGCCCGACCCGGCCCCTGTCACCGCGCAATCAATCGCCCCGCGCTGCAAGGCCCCGGGCACTTCGCCGAAATCCACGTTTACCCCTTCCGCGCCCAGTGCCTCAAGCAGCTTCGCTGTCATCCGGCCCGATCCGCGCACCTTCAGACCACGCATATCATCAAGGCCGGTAACTTCGGCATTGCAGAAAACGATCTGCGGCGGGTAGGGCGCAATTGCCAGCACATGGCTGTTGAAGCGATTGCGGAAAATATCCGCCACCATGGGTCGGGCGGCATCGACCATCGCGCGTGCAGTCTCTGCGTCCAGTGCAACCAGTGGCACATCCAGCCCTTCCAGTTCCGGGGCATCCGCCACGGCATAGTCACCGACAGTCATGGCCACATCATAGACCCCATCGCCCAGCAGGTTGAACACATCCCCGACACCAAGCCCCATCTCGTTATGAGTGGTCATCGCAATTTCCAACCGGCCATCAGCGGCGGCGGGCAGGATTTCGGTCCAGAACGGGGCCTCGAACTGGCGGTGCAAGGGCAGGTTGGACCAGCTTCCGACAACCGAGAGCATTTCCGCTGACGCGGGCGCTGCAAGGGCGCTGGATAACAAAAGGCTTGATACAAGTTTCAGTTTCATTGTTTTCTCCACTGTTGGTCAAGGTTTCCAGATCGGTGAGACAGCATCGTCATCAATATCGCTGATCAACATATGTCCGGGCGCATGGGTGATGACCAAGGGAATACCCGCAGACAGCAATGCATTCTGCGAAGTCACACCACAGGCCCAGAAGACAGGCACTTCACCCGGTTCAAGCGTGACCGCCTCGCCCCAGTCTGGGCGATCAAGCGCAGTTATCCCCAGTTCTGCAGGATCACCGACATGCACGGGGGCACCATGCGCCAGCGGGTAGCGCG
>SKWJ01000252.1 GCA_007128995.1 Paracoccaceae bacterium | reverse complement strand
TCATCGGCATAGGCGACGATCAGTTCTTCCTCGGCCGCGCCGCTATCGGGGGCATTTACCGAAAGCACCAGCTTGTCATCTTCCAGCGCAAGCTTGACCGCGCGCGACCGCTCTGACGACACAGTCGCAACACGGTCGACAGCCTTTGCAAATTCACTGGCATCCACTTCAAGACGCTTTGTGTTCTGCGTCGGGATGACGCGTGTGTAATCCGGGAAGGTTCCGTCAATCACTTTTGAGGTCAGCGAGATGTCCGGCGTGGCAAAGCGCACCTTGGTTTCAGAAACAGAAACCGCGATTTCCATCTCGTCATCTTCCAGGAGCTTGCGCAATTCACCCACGGTCTTGCGCGGCACAATGACGCCGGGCATGTTTTCAGCACCCGCAGGCAGGGGCGCGTCGATCCGGGCAAGCCGGTGGCCATCGGTCGCCACGCAGCGCAGGACCCGCGCGCCGTCAGCTTCGGCGACATGCATATAGACGCCGTTCAGGTAATAGCGCGTCTCTTCTGTGGAAATGGCGAATTTCGCCTTGTCGAACAACCGCCGCAACATCTTGGCGGGGGCCGCGAAATTGGCGCTGTATTCGCTGGACGCCATGACCGGAAAATCTTCCTTCGGCAAGGTTGCGAGCGAGAAATTGGACCGGCCCGCCGAAACCTGAAGCCGCCCGGTGCGCGCGTCATCCGCCAGTTCGATCAGCGCCCCATCCGGCAGCTTGCGGATGATGTCATGCAACAGCACGGCTGAGACAGTTGTCGCCCCTGCCTGTTCGACCATTGCCGGGGCACGGTCAATCACCTCGATATCCAGATCCGTGGCGCGCAGGTTCACTTCCGCATCACGGGCCTCGATCAGGACATTGGCCAGAATCGGAATGGTATTGCGCCGCTCTACAACGGATTGCGCTTGCGAAATGGCCTTGAGCAACACGGCCCGTTCAATACTGATCTTCATGCCTGACGTCCTTGGTTGCCACCGGCAAGTCTTAGCCTGCCGGGGAGCGCGAGCCTAGTCAATTTTGTCCCGGCGACAAGCGTTTTTTCATGATTTCGGGCGGTGTTCAGCTTTCCAGCAAGCGGCGCAGCAATTCGATGTCTTCATTCAGCTGGCTGTCGCTGGCGCGCATTTCCTCGACCTTGCGCACCCCGTGCAGGATGGTGGTGTGATCGCGCCCGCCAAAGCGGCGCCCGATTTCGGGCAGCGAACGCGAGGTCATTTCTTTCGAGAGATACATCGCAATCTGGCGCGGGCGCGCGATCGTGCGGGTGCGTTTCGGCCCCAGCATGTCCGACAGGCGGATGTTGAAATGTTCGGCAACCTTGCGCTGGATTTCCTCGACCGTGACCCGGCGTTCGGAACTGCGCAGAATGTCGGACAGGCAGTCCTGAACCATGTCAAGACTGACTTCCTGACCGATCAGGCTGGAGAACGCAAACAGCCGTTGCAACGCACCTTCAAGAACCCGGACATTGGTTGTTATCCTGTGGGCAAGAAACTCGAACACACCATTGTCGATCTTGATGGCGCCGTAGCTCTGGGCGAATTGCGCCGCCTTGCGTTGCAGGATGCCAAGCCGCAATTCGTAATTGGTAGGGTGCAGGTCTACAACAAGGCCGCATTGCATGCGCGATGAGATGCGCGCTTCCAGATCCTTGATCTCTCCGGGCGCGCGATCTGCGGAAATGACGATCTGCTTGTTCTGGTCGACCAGCGCGTTGAAGGTGTGAAAGAATTCTTCCTGAGAGCTGTCCTTGCCGGCAATGAATTGCACGTCATCAACCATCAGCATGTCGACCGAGCGGAACAGGTTCTTGAAATCCATGATCTCGCGGTCGCGCAGCGCCTGAACGAAGCGGTACATGAACTGTTCGGCCGACAGATACAGGACCTGCAGATCGGGCCGTTTCGCGCGCAGCTCCCATGCGATGGCATGCATCAGATGGGTCTTGCCAAGCCCGACCCCGCCATACAGGAAAAGCGGGTTGAAGGTGACGTCGCCGCCTTCGGCCACGCGCCGTGCGGCGGCATGGGCCAGTTCATTCGGTTTGCCGACGACGAAATTGTCGAAATTGTATTTGCCGTCCAGCGGGGCGCCTTGAAGTTCTTCGGTCACAGCGGGTTTTTGGGGTGCAACAGCCGGCGCGCTGGGCTTTCGCGTGGCGTCGCCCACGATGAATTCCAGACGGGCGACCTCTTCGGATCTGGTTTTCACATGGGCGAAGATCTGGTCATGATAGGTGCGCTTGACCCAGTCGCCAACGAATCGGGACGGGGCACGGAACCGCAGCACGCCTTCGGACAGGCCAAGGCATTCCAGTGGTGCGATCCAGTTCTTGTGGTTGCTTTCGCCGATTTCGGATCGAAGGTCTTCTGAAATTCCAGCCCATTGATTAGCAACCATCTGACCCTCAACCTAACTTTGTGTTGTCATGGTGCCTTGCGGCACCGGCCTTTGAACGAATGCGGGCATTGGGCCAAAGACCCGGAAACCGCGCAACAGAAAACAACTTCCGGAAGATCGCTTCCGCAATCCGGCAAGGTGCAGTCTTAACATGTAACCGGGTTTCAGCCGCCAGAATGGCGATGCAGGGGTTTTGCCCCTGATATCGGCACAATCCCGCCCTGTCGAACCTGATTGTGGTGCTGTTCCCCTAGCACGACGCGAGTCGCTGAGAGACATTAGCAACGCCGCCAAGGGGCGGCAACAGAACTTGAAGCTTGACGCGCGATTGCCGGTGAAAGAATCGTTTCGGGCCGCGCAATCCCCCGATTTCATGCGCATGAAAAAAGCACCCCGCGCGGGGGTGCTGTTCTCTGGGATGGCCATGGCCGTCTGTATGACGCCGCTGGCCGACCTTCTCAGTTCGAGAGTGCCTTCACCCGCGACGCAAGACGCGACATCTTGCGGGCGACTGTGTTCTTGTGCATCACGCCCTTGGACGCGCCGCGTGCCAATTCCGGTTGCGCTGCGCGCAGGGCTTCGGCTGCATTGGCCTGATCGCCCGAAGCGATGGCTTCTTCGACCTTGCGCAAATAGGTGCGGATGCGCGAGCGGCGCGCCTTGTTCACATCGGTGCGGCGCTCGAGCTGGCGGGCGCGCTTCTTGGATTGAGGGGTATTTGCCATTTTGGGCCTCGTCTTTCGTGTCCGTTTCAAATCTGTTTCGCAACGGACCCGTGACTGGTCTGAAAGACCAGTTCCGACTCATGCCTTAAGCGGGCCCACGCGCATGTGCGACGGCTCTTACGCCAGCGCGCGGGAAAAGAAAAGGACAGAATGCGTTACTGGTCGCGGAATTGCGGTTGGCGCTTTTCAAGGAAGGCGGACATGCCCTCTTTCTGATCTTCGGATGCAAACAGCATGTGGAACACCCGGCGTTCAAACAGAAGCCCTTCGCGCAGGGTCGTCTCATAACTGCGATTGACCGATTCTTTCACCACTTTGACCGAGATTTGCGATTTCTCGGCGATCTTGGCGGCGGCGGCCATGGTTTCTTCCATCAGTTTCTTGACCGGGACAACCCGGCTGACCAGACCCGCGCGCTCGGCCTCTTCGGCATCCATGAACCGGCCCGTCAGATGCATGTCCATCGCCTTGGACTTGCCGACAAGCCGTGTCAGGCGCTGGGTTCCGCCAATCCCGGCGACGACGCCGAGATTGATCTCGGGCTGGCCGAATTTCGCAGTCTCAGAGGCGATGATGAAATCGCACATCATGGCCAGTTCGCACCCACCCCCCAGCGCATAGCCGGAAACAGCGGCGATGATCGGTTTGCGCACGCGCATCAAGGCTTCGGATTCGGGCGCGAAGAAATCCGCCTGAAACATGTCGACGAAGCCTTTTTCCGACATTTCCTTGATATCCGCACCGGCCGCGAAGGCCTTGTCGGATCCGGTGATGACGATGCAGCGCACCTTGTCGTTCTGATCTGCCGCGCTCAGCGCGTCTGCCAATTCTCCCAGCAAGGTGCTGTTAAGCGCATTCAGCGCATCCGGGCGGTTCAGGCGGATCAGTGCGATATGGTTGTCGATATCGACGATCAGCGTTTCATAGGCCATGTGTTGGCACCCTGGTTACTGCGGTTTGCGCATGGCATATCAGCTTGGTGTATGGGTTCAAGTCATCTCTGGCAGGTCGGGCAGTAGAAGCTGGACCGGCCAGATTGCACGATCCGGCGCACGGTATTGGGGCAGCCCGGGGTTACGCACGGGGCCCCCTCGCGCCCATAGACGCGGAAGGAATGCTGAAAATACCCAAGTTCGCCATTGGCTTGGCGGTAGTCGCGCAGGGAGGATCCGCCCGCTTCGATGGCCTCGCGCAAGGTGGTGCGGATCGCATCTGTCAACCGTTCGATCCGGGCGCGAGAAAGTCGGCCTGCGGCACGCTTTGGGCTGATCCCGGCGCGGAAAAGGGCTTCACAGACATAGATATTGCCAAGGCCCGCAACGATTCGCTGGTCCAGAAGCGCGGCCTTGATCGGTGTTTTGCGCCCGCTGAGCCGATCTGCAAGATAGGTGGCATGAAAGGAATTTCCCAAAGGTTCCGGCCCGATACTGGCCAGCAGGGGATGGCGTTCGAGGTCTTGTGTCGCGCACAGGTCCATCGCGCCGAATCGGCGGGGATCGTTGAAGGTGACCCGCGCGCCGTTTTCCATGTGAAGCAGCACATGGTCGTGCTTTTCGACCGGGGGGTGGTCGAAGTGAAACTGTCCGGGCACAGCCGGACCAGCCAGACCGGAAATCACCATCCGTCCCGACATGCCCAGATGGATGATCAGCGATTCGCCCCGATCCAGATCAGCAAGTATGTATTTTGACCGTCTGCGAAGCTGCTCTACCCGCGCCCCGGTCAGCCGTGCGGCCATATCTGGCGGGAAAGGCCAGCGCAGCCCGTCGCGGCGCAACTCGGCACGGGCGATGCGCTGCCCTTCCAGTGCTGGCAACAGACCCGCGCGGACAGTCTCGACTTCGGGCAATTCGGGCATGCGGCACTCCGGGGCTTGCAAAGGGGTCGCATTGTATCGGCCCCCGATAACCCTATAAGGAGAGGACGGGCAACACGGCAAGAGCCGTGCAACGGAGTGCGGGAATGATGACACAAGAGGACAAGACCACTCATTTCGGGTATCAGACAGTCGCGGAAGGCCAGAAAGCTGGTCTGGTTCAGGGCGTCTTCACCCGCGTTGCGTCCCGCTATGATATCATGAACGATCTGATGTCCGCAGGCATTCACCGGTTGTGGAAGGATGCAATGATGGACTGGCTTGCGCCGCGCACGGGCCAGCGGCTTCTGGATGTGGCTGGGGGTACGGGGGATATTGCCTTTCGCTTCCTGCGCCGTGCGGGCGCCGGGGCAGAGGCGACAGTGCTGGACCTGACCGAAGATATGCTGATCGAAGGCCGGAAACGGGCAGAGGCGGAGAATCTGGCCGATGCCCTGACCTGGATGCAGGGCGACGCGATGGCGCTGCCATTTGCGGATAACAGTTTCGATGTCTACACGATCAGTTTCGGCATTCGAAATGTCACCCGGATTGAAGATGCCCTGTCCGAAGCGTTCCGCGTTCTGCGTCCCGGCGGGCGGCTGATGGTGCTGGAATTCAGCCATATTCCGAATGATCTGATGCAGAAAGCCTATGATCTCTATTCCTTCAACGTCATTCCGGCGATGGGTCAGGTGGTGGCCAATGATCGCGACAGCTATCAGTATCTTGTCGAATCCATTCGCAAATTTCCGGATCAGGACCGGTTTGCCGAAATGATCAGAACTGCCGGGTTCGAGCAGGTGAAGTATCGCAACCTCTCGATGGGTATTGCGGCCTTGCACTCTGGCTGGAAGCTCTGAGCGATGCGCGGACCGTTCAACCTCTGGCGGCTGATCCGCACAGGTGCCACGTTTGAACGCACGGGCGCGATGGATGTGGTACTGGAAAAAATGATGGTGCCGCCGCGGTTGCGGTTTGTGGCGCGTGTGCTGGGCTGGCCGTTCAAGCCGCTTGGGTTGAAGGGTGATCCGGAACTGCCGCCGCTGACACGCGCGCTGACGGCCCTTGGACCAGCCTATATCAAGCTGGGGCAGACCCTTGCGACCCGCCCGGATGTCGTGGGGCAGGAACTGGCCGACCAGTTGCGCTATCTGCAGGACAAGCTGCCGCCGTTTCCGCGCGCGAAGGCGATGGAAACCATCGCGGAAGAACTGGAACGCCCGGTTGAGGAGGTGTTTTCCGAGTTTTCAGAACCTGTGGCGGCCGCGTCCATTGCGCAGGTGCATGCCGCCACGCTTGCCGAAAGCGGCGCGAAAGTGGCCGTGAAGGTGCTTCGACCCGGCGTTGACCGCGCGTTTCGCACGGATATTGACGCCTTCTACTTCGCCGCGGGAATGATCGAATGGTTGCTGCCCTCAACCCGTCGTCTGCGCCCGCTGGATGTGATCCAGCATTTTGAAAGCGTGGTCGATGGCGAACTGGATTTGCGCCTTGAAGCGGCATCGGCGGCGGAATTTGCCGCCAATACCGAAAATGACGCGGGGTTCAGCGTGCCGCGCCCGAACTGGGCATTCTCGTCGCGGCGTGTCCTGACGCTGGGTTGGGCCGAAGGTGTGGCGATGGGGGACAATGCCGCGCTGGATGCCTTGGGCATTGACCGCAATGAGCTTGGCATCCGGGTTCTGACCCTGTTCCTGCGCCATGCGTTGCGTGACGGATTTTTCCACGGTGACATGCATCAGGGAAACCTGAAAGTAACCGCGACAGGCGAGATCATCGCGCTGGATTTCGGGATCATGGGGCGGATCGACAGCTTTACCCGCCGTGCCTATGCCGAGATCCTGTTCGGCTTTATCCGCAAGGATTACCAGCGCGTTGCCGAAGTGCATTTCGAAGCGGGTTATGTGCCCCCTGACCGCGATATTGACGAATTTGCCCGCGCCTTGCGCTCTGTCGGAGAGCCGATTTTCGGAATGGATGCGCGCCATATCTCGATGGCGAAGCTCCTGGCCTATCTGTTCGAGGTGACAGAGCGGTTCGGGATGGAAACACGGACCGAGTTGATCCTGTTGCAGCGCACCATGGTTGTGGTCGAGGGTGTGGCCCGATCACTCAACCCCGAGATCAACATGTGGCGCGTGGCCCGGCCCGTGGTCGAGGAATATATCCGCGAAAGTATCGGACCCAAGGCGCTGGCGGGGGATCTTGCGCAGACTGCGCGGATTCTGACACGGTTTGGCCCGCATCTGCCCCGGCTGGTCGAAGAAGCCCTGATCGCGCAAGCCCATCGCGGCCCGCGCACCCAGCCCAGCCCGCAGCGGATCGGACCTGTTGGCTGGGCCGCGCTTGGTGGCGGGCTTGTCGGTCTGGGTGTGGTGATTGGCGCGCTGATCTGATCGTGCGCTCAGCGCCAGTCGCGCGCCTGTAGCACGGCTGTCAGAACCTGATCAAGGTGGCACCGCTCCAGCAGGACCAGCATGCGCGGTTGGTCAAATTCCAGATCGACGGCCCCACCTATGGCCTTGTTCGATGTGCCGATAATGCCATCAGGTGCAAAGGTCAGCCCGTCGATTGGCCAGCAGAGCCCCTCTGACCGCCCGGTGACGTGCCCCATCGGAAACAGCGAGACGCGCGCCGATGCGGGCAAGGTCAGCCTTAGGGAAGGGGGGGCCAGAAAGCAGATATCTTGGGCAGCCTGCATCACGACCCGCGCCCGCCCGTGATGCACAAGGCTGCGCATGGCCGCAAGCGTGTGGTCCAGCCGCGCGCCGTCAAAGCCGAGCGCGAGGATGAACGGGGCGAAGATATGGCTCAGGGATTTGTCAAAATCCGTGCTGTCCTGTTCGGCTATATGTTCAACCCGATCGGCAAGGGTTGCACGCAGGGATGGATCAAGGGAATCGAGATCGCCAATCACCCGGTCTGGCCTGTGACCCCAGCGCATGAGCATATTCGCGCCGCCATCTGCCGCAACAAGGGATGGCGCGCGCAGCAGCGCGGCTTCAAGATCAGCGCGCGCAACCTGACCACCGCCAACAAGGGTCACGCCATGGGGTAATGCAACAGGCACAGCAGGCTTCCGGATTCGTGTGAACGAAGGGATCGCGTTCTGAATTGATCTATCCTGATCACCAAAATGACAAGGTCTGAACATCAAATCGCGCGGCCTGTCCAAGAGGTTGCGCAGATGATCCGGCAGGCGCGCGGGGAGGGCGGCAGGGTGACATCGACAAGCAAGCGAGACAGGGATCTTGCACCCATGTGCGGGAAGGCTTCTGCCCTTCGGGGGGTGGGTGAACCACAGATTGTGGCGCGCAGTCTGTTCGATTCCCTGATCGGCAACGCAGATATGATCACGGACCTGCTGGTGCAGACCGCGCAGCGCGAACTGGCCGAGGATGACGGCCAACGCCGACGCGAAACATTCCGCTTTCTCTGTGCGGTGGTGGCAGCGGCGCGCAGGTAGCGCCCGCAATCCGGGCCGCATGGTCTGGCAAAACGATGGTGGGGACAGGGCATCTGCGGTGCACCCCGACTGGCGCGTGTTACACGCGATTGGTGCCAAATAAAAAGGGGCCCCTCTCGGCCCCTTTTTCATGTCGCATGTGAACGCGGTCACGTCAGGTTGCGTTCAACCTCTTCGCGTTCAAAGATCTCGATCACGTCTTTCGGACGGATATCTTCGTAATTCTCGAAGGCCATGCCGCATTCCTGACCGGACTGGACTTCTTTCACCTCGTCCTTGAAGCGCTTCAGGGTCTTGAGTGTTCCTTCATGGATCACGACGCTGTCACGCAGCAAACGAACACCCGCAGACCGGCGCGCAACCCCTTCGGTGACCAGACAGCCGGCGACCTTGCCGACACCTGAGACTTTGAACACTTCGCGGATCTCGGCATAGCCGATGAAGTTCTCGCGCACTTCTGCCGATAGCAGGCCGGAGGCGGCTGCCTTGATGTCGTCGACCAGATCATAAATGATCGAGTAATAGCGCAGTTCGACCCCTTTCTGATTGGCCGAATTGCGTGCCGATGCATTGGCACGGACATTGAAGCCGATGATCGGCGCGCCCGAGGCTTCGGCAAGGCCGACATCCGTATCCGTGATCGCGCCGACACCGTAATGCAGCACCCGCACGCGGACTTCGTCATTGCCGATCTTCTCAAGCGCCTGAACGATCGCTTCGGCAGACCCCTGCACATCGGCTTTGACCAGCACTGGCAGTTCTGCCACATCCTGATCTGCCTTGGCCTTGGCCATAAGCTGTTCCAGTGTCGTGGCGGCACCGGCGGCGGCGCGTTTGTCCTTGGACGCCTGATGCCGGTATTCGGCGATCTCGCGCGCCTGTGCTTCGGTCTCGACCACATTGAGCACGTCACCTGCCTCTGGCGTGCCATTGATCCCCAGAACCTCGACCGGGACCGATGGGCCGGCTTCCTTCACCCGCTCACCCTTGTCATTGATCAGCGCGCGGACCTTGCCCCATTGTTCGCCGACGACGAAGATATCGCCCTGACGCAAGGTGCCTGTCTGCACAAGCACTGTCGCAACCGGGCCGCGCCCGACATCAAGCTGCGCCTCGATCACGGCGCCCATGGCGGCGCGGTCGGGATTGGCCTGCAATTCAAGGATTTCCGCCTGAAGTGCGATTGCCTCCAGCAATGTGTCCAGTCCTGCGCCGGTGATGGCCGACACCTCGACATCCTGCACATCGCCCGACATCGCCTCGACCACGACTTCGTGTTGCAGAAGTTCCGTGCGCACCTTGTTGGCATCGGCCGCAGGTTTGTCGCATTTGTTGATCGCGACAATCATCGGCACCTTGGCGGCCTTGGCGTGGTTGATCGCCTCGATCGTCTGGGGCATGACCGAATCATCGGCGGCCACAACCAGAACCACGATATCGGTGACATTCGCCCCACGTGCCCGCATGCTGGTAAAGGCTGCGTGACCCGGCGTGTCAAGGAAGGACAGCACAGCACCACTTTCGGTCGTGACCTGATAGGCCCCGATATGCTGGGTGATCCCGCCTGCCTCGCCAGAGACAACATTGGTCTTGCGGATCGCGTCCAGCAAGGATGTCTTGCCGTGGTCGACATGGCCCATGATCGTGATGATCGGCGGGCGGGCTTGCAGATCTTCGGCCTTGTCCTGAATCTGCTCGATCACCTGTTCGACATCGGAATCAGACACGCGCACGGCCTTATGGCCGAACTCGTCAATCACCAGTTCCGCAGTATCTGCGTCAATTGTCTGGTTCATCGTCGCCATGACGCCCATTTTCATGAGCGATTTGACAACATCTGCCGCACGCTCTGCCATGCGGTTGGCCAGTTCCTGCACGACGATCGTCTCGGGCAGCTGGACTTCGCGGACCACTTTCTCGCGCGTTTGCGACTGGCCCATGGCTTTTTGGCGCGCGCGTTCCTGCTTGCGCTTCATCGCCGCCATCGAGCGCTGGCGGCCACCTTCGCCAGCAAGCGCGTCTTTCAGCGTCAGCTTGCCTGCGCGCCGGTTGCCAGCGTCATCCATGCGCGGCTTGGCGGCCTTGTCGCGGTCATCTTCGCGCTTGGGCGATTTGCGCGGTTCGGCTGTTGATGCCGGGCGCGCACGCTCTGACAGGGGCGCGGCAGGTGCAGCGGGGGGGGCTTCGGCTTCGGCCTTGCGGGCCTCGCGCTGCTCGGCCTTGGCGTCGGCGTCGGCCTTGGCGCGGGCTTCTTCCTCTTCCTTGGCGCGCAATGCGGCTTCGCGCTCGCGCTCTTCACGTTCGCGGGCTTCGGCCTCATCGCGGCGGCGCTGGCGCTCTTCCTCGCGGGCTTTTTCATCGGCGGCGCGCGCAGCGGCTTCTACGGATTCGCGCGCCCTGGCGGCGGCGAGGGCCTTCAGACGGCGTTCCATCTCGGTATCAGACAGACCTGCAGGCCTGCGCGCGGGATCGGATTGGACCGGCGTCTTGCCCTGCCCGCCAGCCGATTGCTGCGCGCCCGGTTTCGGCACGACCACGCGCTTGCGTTTCTTCTCGACCACCACGGATTTTGTGCGCCCATGGCTGAAGCTCTGCTTCACATGGCCGCCCTTGTCGCCCAGTCCGAGTGTTTTCTTTCCGTCTGTATCGCTCATGCGTCCGTCTTATCCTCTCCGGTGGCATATCCACCGATGCTCTTGCGCAAACCTTGCAGTCTTGCCGCTTCCTCTACAACAGCTTGACTGAGTCCACCAGCACGAAGCGCGGCATGTATCACATGTTCGCGGCCAAATGCCAAACCCATTTCTTGCGCGCTCAGACAGCCGATATAGCTTTCTGGCCCATCCGGGGGGCGCAATTTTGTCTTTCCACGTTCCGACCCGTCATGGGCCTGAACCAGTAGTGCCATCTCGCCGCGCAGCGCCAAATCGCGGCATTTTTCGTACCCGCCCACGGCCTGCCCACTTTTCCGGGCCAGTGAGATCAGATCGATCACCCGGCGCAGAAGCAGACCTTCGACAAGGTCTGCCAGTCCTTCGGGGACCGCGACCTGCTGGCGTGCGGCACGGGCAAAGAGCTTCTTGCGCTCTGCCCGGTCCAGCGAATCGCGGTCTGCGCTGACCCAGATCCCGCGTCCGGGCAACCGTCCGGGGATATCCGGCACGATCTGCCCATCCGGCCCGACAACGAAGCGGACAAGGCCGCGCGCATCGCCAGAGCTGCCAGACACGATACACCGCCGCTCTGGCCCGTCCTTGGCTTGTGCCTTGCCGCCGCGTGCCATGCGCCCTCCTCGAACGCTCAGTGCGTGTTCTCTTCTTGCGGTGTCTCGGCGTCGTCCTCTGCGTCAGTGTCCTCGGCTTCCAGCTCGCTCGGATCAACCCAGCCCAGCAGGACGCGCGCGGTCATGACCAGATGTTGTGCCTCTTCCAGGGTCATGTCAAACGCTTCCAGCAAGCCCTCATCCTTGACGCGCTGCCCGTCCACGGTTGTCCAGCCGCCAGCCAGTTCCCAGTCGGCGCAGGTGGCGAAATCTTCCAGCGTCTTGATGCCGTCTTTTGCCAGTGCCTCGACCATCTGGGGGGTCAGCCCGTCAAATTCGATCAGGCTGTCCTCTGCACCGAGGGCGCGTGCACTTTCCAGCGCAGCGGCGGCAACGGCTTCCAGCCGCTCGCGGGCGCGGGTCTGAAGCTCTGCGGCGGTTTCCTCGTCAAAGCCGTCAATGGCCAGCAACTCGTCGATATCGACATAGGCCACTTCCTCCAGCGTCGAGAATTCTTCAGCCACCAGAAGCTGCGCCATCATCTCGTCGATATCCAGCTCATCCATGAACAGCTTGGTGCGCGTGGCAAATTCGGCCTGACGGCGGGCCGATTCGTCCGATTCGGTCAGGATATCGATATCAAGCCCGGTCAACTGGCTGGCCAGACGCACATTCTGTCCGCGCCGCCCGATTGCAAGCGACAGCTGTTCATCTGGCACCACGACCTCGATCTTGCCGGCTTCGTCATCGATCACGACCTTGCTGACTTCGGCAGGTTGCAGCGCGTTCACAAGGAAGGTGGCCTGATCTTCGGTCCAGGGGATGATATCGATTTTTTCGCCCTGCAATTCATTGACAACGGCCTGCACCCGGCTGCCGCGCATACCGACACAGGCGCCGACCGGATCGATCGAATTGTCATAGCTGATCACGCCGATCTTCGCGCGCGAACCTGGGTCACGCGCCACGGCCTTGATCTCGATGATGCCATCATAGATTTCCGGCACTTCCATCTTGAACAGTTCGGCCATGAATTCGGGCGCTGTGCGCGACAGGAAGATCTGCGGGCCGCGCGCTTCGCGGCGGACATCCTTCACATAGCAGCGGATACGGTCGCCATTACGATAGCTTTCGCGGCCGATCTTCTCGTTGCGGCGCAAAACCGCTTCACCCCGGCCGATATCGATGACCAGATTGCCATATTCCTCGCGCTTGACGACGCCGTTGAGGATCGTGCCTGCGCGGTCCTTGAATTCTTCATACTGACGATCACGCTCGGCTTCGCGGACGCGCTGCAGAATGACCTGCTTGGCCGATTGCGCAGCAATCCGCCCCAGTTCCACTGGCGGGACCTGATCAATGATCTCATCGCCGATCTTGGGGTCGTCCAGATAGGGGGCGGCCTGCTTGGCGGTCAGCTGCGCGTGATGGTTTTCCAGCTCGTCATCGGCGACCACAGTGCGGATGCGCGAGAATGAGGCCACACCGGTCTTGCGGTCGATCTTGACACGGATATCCATATCCGCGCCATAGCGCGACTTGGCAGCCCGCGCGAGGCTGTCTTCCATTGCCTGGATGACCAGTTCCGGATCGATCATCTTTTCACGGGCGACAGCATCGGCTGTTTGCAGCAGTTCAAGCTGGTTGGCAGAGGTGATTGCCATCTCTCAGTCCTCCTGATGGGTCGCGCCCTGCGCGTCCGCTTGCGTTTCGTCTTCGATAAGGTCGAATTTGCTTTCGTCGATCGCACCGCTGGCCTTGCGGGTGCGCAGCATTTCGGTGATCAGATCATCCGTCAACACCAGCTTGGCGTCAGAAAGCCAGTCAAATTGCAGGCCGATGGTGAGGGATTCGCCATTCTCTTCGATCTCGATCAGGACCTCGTCCCCCTCGACCCCGGCAAGCACGCCCTTGAAGCGCCGCCGACCGTCAATAAGCTCTGTCGTCTCGATCCGGGCTTCATGACCTTCCCAGACTGCGAAATCCTTCAGCCGCGTCAGCGGACGGTCTATTCCCGGGCTGGACACTTCCAGCGTATAGGCCTCTTCCAGCGGATCTTCGATATCGAGCACGGCAGACACAGCCGTTGAGATATTGGCGCAATCCTCGACTTCGATGCCGCCCTCGGGTTTGTCCGCCATGATCTGAAGCGTTTGCGATTTTCCCGCCATGACGCGCAGGCGCACCAACTCGAACCCCAGCCCTTCGATCACCGGCGTGACAATGGTGGCGAGCCGCTGGTCGATGGCTGTCTTGGCGATAAGATCGCTCATGGATGCCCTCCTTGGGCAAAACACAAAAAAACGGGCGCGCGGCCCGTTGTGATTTCCGGTGGAGCCTGCAGAGCGGGCACCGCTGTTGCAAGCCATATAGGCAAGTGCGGCGCCGAATGCAAGCGCGCTGTTGTCAGAGTTTCAGGCGATGGCCTTCATGGCGCAGATGATTCATAACGCGCAGCAATTCTCCGCTGATGCCGGGTTCCGACAGGGCGTGGCCAGCAACCGGTACCATTTCCAGCCGCGACCGGCCCCAGGCGGAATGAAGGGTCCAGGCCGTATGGGGCGGACAGATCATGTCATAGCGCCCCTGAACGATGGTTCCGGGCACATCCTGCATGCGCGCGAGGCCGCGCATCAGCGCGCCATCCTCTCCCAGAAAGCAGGCATTTGAAAAATAGTGATTCTCCAGCCGGGCGAAGGCGCGGGCATAATCCGCGGGGGCATCGCCCATGCCAAGGCCGCGTGTCTCGATCGAGGCGAGTGCATTTTCCCAGCGTGTCCAGCTTCGGGCGAAGCGGTTTTCTTCATGCACGTCGCCGCTGAACAGCCGCCGCGCATAGGCTGCGATCAGGTCATGATGTTCATCTTCCGGAACCGGTCGGACGAACTGGGCCCAGAGTTCGGGAAAGAAACGCGCCGCGCCGCCGCCATAGAACCAGTCGAGTTCGGCGCGGGTCCCCATGAAGACGCCGCGCAGAATCAGATAGGCCGCGCGCTCGGGATGGGCTTGCGCATAGGCAAGGGCCAGCGTCGCCCCCCAACTGCCGCCGAACACCATCCAGCGCGCAATCTCCAGCGTTTCGCGGATCAGTTCGATATCGGCGATCAGATGCGCGGTGGTGTTGGCCTGCACAGACGCCGCGGGTTTCGAGCGTCCGCAACCGCGCTGGTCGAACAGGATGACGCGATAGGTTGCGGGATCGAAGAAACGGCGCATCGTCGGGCTGCACCCCCCGCCAGGGCCACCATGCAGAACCACCACCGGAATGCCGCGAGGGTGTCCGGATTGCTCGATATAGACCTTGTGCCCCTCGCCGACATCCAGCAGGCGCTGATCAAATGGTTCGGCGATCGGGTACAAGACCGACCCTGCGGCGTCATGTTGTGCAGACTTGTCCATGAAACCTAGTATATATCGATAAGCGCCGCCCTGCCATGGGCAAGTCAAGAAAAACCGGAGGACGGATGAGCCAGTCAACGATAGACCCCAGCGAGATTGCCAAATTCGAGGCGATGGCCGCCGAATGGTGGGACCCGCATGGCAAATTCAAGCCGTTGCACATGCTCAACCCTTGCAGGCTGGACTATATCACGCAGCAGGTTGCTGCCGAATTCGGGCGTGATCTGAGCGCGCAGCGCCCCTTCGCCGGGCTGCGCCTGCTGGATATCGGCTGTGGTGGCGGGCTTTTGTCGGAACCGATGGCGCGGCTGGGGGCAACCGTGGTCGGGGCTGATGCCGCCGCGCGCAACATTCCCGTGGCGCAACTGCACGCGCAGGCCGAAGGGCTGGAGATTGATTACCGTCATACCACGGCCGAGGATCTTGCCGCCGCGGGCGAGGTATTCGATGTTGTCCTGAACATGGAAGTGGTCGAACATGTTGCCGATCCGCTGGCCTATCTGACGGCGTGCCAGCAGCTCTTGCGTCCGGGGGGGCTGATGATCTGCTCTACCCTGAACCGGAACCCGAAAAGCTATCTGATGGCGATTATCGGGGCGGAGTACGTCATGCGCTGGCTGCCCAAGGGAACGCATGAATGGGCGAAGTTCATCACGCCGGAAGAACTTTACGATCTTCTGTCCCGCGCCGGACTGGACCCGGTGGACCGGAAGGGATTTGTCTTCAACAAGCTGACATGGAGTTGGTCACTCTCGGACCGGGACCTGTCGGTGAATTACGTGACCGCCTCTGTGAAGCCGGAAGAGGGTGATCTTTAACGGTCCGCTGGGAAATTGCCGCACGCGCGCCTTCCAGAGCTTTGAGCCAGAAAATTGGTCCGCGCTACGCTGGGCACAAGGTCTCGCCCGGCCGACCAGCCCGATGGGAGGGCGCATTGCAAGGCTGCAAACAGGACAACCGTTGGAGGGCCTTGGCTGCCATAACGCACGATCGCCCCAACGATTCGAGGCGCCCACACAGGGTCGGGCGCCGCCCTGCACTTGACCTTCAAGCAGCGTGAGATGAACAGTTTTCCACGCTTTTGCAGCCTATTTTCCTTTTTCAGCGGCCTGTGAAGCGGATCACCTGCGCGTCAGCGCCCCTGCCTGCGCGGCGCTTTTGGGTTTGTGGCATGGTCTGGACGGCCTTAGTGCGCGAGAGCGGCGGGTCAGTTCCCAAGAATGCCCGGCAGTCGCAGGCCATGATCCTTGGCGCATGTCAGCGCATCTTCATAGCCGGCATCGGCATGACGCCAGACGCCAGAGGCGGGGTCATTCCACAAGACGCGCTCCAGCCGTCGGGCAGCGTCCGGGGTGCCGTCGGCGACGATGACCACGCCTGCATGCTGCGAGAACCCCATGCCAACGCCGCCGCCATGATGCAGGCTGACCCATGTCGCACCCGAGGCCGTGTTCATCAGCGCATTCAGAAGCGGCCAGTCCGATACGGCATCTGACCCGTCCAGCATCGATTCTGTCTCGCGGTTGGGGCTGGCGACGGACCCAGCATCCAGATGGTCACGCCCGATCACGATCGGGGCTTTCAACGCGCCCGAGGCGACCATTTCGTTGAATTTCAGCCCGGCGCGGTGCCGGTCCCCCAGCCCCAGCCAGCAGATGCGCGCGGGCAGGCCCTGAAAGGCGATGCGGTCGCGTGCCATGTCCAGCCAGCGATGCAGATGGCCATTCTCGGGGAACAGGTCGCGCATCGCCTGATCGGTCTTGTAGATATCTTCAGGATCGCCCGACAGCGCGCACCAGCGGAACGGCCCGATCCCCTTGCAAAACAGGGGCCGGATATAGGCGGGAACGAAACCGGGAAAGGCGAAGGCGTTCTCGAGCCCTTCTTCGCGGGCGACCTGACGGATATTGTTGCCGTAATCCAGCGTGGGCACACCGGCATTCCAGAAATCCACCATTGCCGCGACATGGATTTTCATGCTGGCACGCGCAGCTTTTTCCACCGCCTTCGGATCGCTTTCCTGTTTTTCGCGCCATTGCGCCACGCTCCAGCCCAGCGGCAGGTAGCCATGCACCGGATCATGCGCGCTGGTCTGATCGGTCACGATATCGGGGCGGATGCCGCGTTGGTAGATCTCGGGGAAAACCTCTGCGGCATTGCCGATCAGGGCGACGGATTTTGCCTCACCCGCCGCGCACCAGCGGTCAATCATGTCCAAGGCGTCATCAAGACTGTGGGTCTTGGCGTCGCAATAGCGGGTGCGGATGCGGAAATCGGCGCGAGTCTCATCGCATTCCACGGCCAGACAGCACGCGCCTGCCATGACCGCGGCCAGTGGTTGGGCGCCGCCCATCCCGCCAAGGCCGCCTGTCAGGATCCAGCGTCCCTTGAGCGATCCGTCATAATGCTGACGCCCCGCTTCAGCAAATGTCTCATATGTGCCCTGCACGATGCCTTGGGTGCCGATATAGATCCATGAGCCGGCGGTCATCTGGCCGTACATCATCAACCCGCGACGGTCGAGTTCGTTGAAATGCTCCCAGGTGGCCCAGTGCGGTACGAGATTGGAATTGGCGATCAGCACACGCGGCGCGTCTGCATGTGTGCGGATGATGGCGACGGGTTTGCCCGATTGCACAAGCAGGGTTTCATCGACTTCAAGATCCTTCAACCCGGCAACGATACGGTCGAAATCTTCCCATGTGCGCGCGGCGCGGCCAATACCGCC
>SKWJ01000512.1 GCA_007128995.1 Paracoccaceae bacterium | reverse complement strand
TTCGGCACGACAAGGCGCGCACCATGATGCCCAGTAGTTGACAAGCTTCACCTCGCCATCGCGCAACGTATCATTGCTGAACATTTCAAGTTCGCCCAATTGCGTGAGCATCACTTCTGGCGCTAGCTGGCCTTCGCGCGCCGACGGCAGACTGTCGCGATCCTCGCGCAGGTTGCCGAACCAGAAAAGTGCTGCCAATGCGACGAACAGCACCGGCGGAAGGAACATCAGTGGTCGGAATTTACCCATTCTCTCCTCGACGAGTTTCAACTTCATCCAGCTGACGACGAACAGCACGCCCGCGCAGCCAATACCAGAGGACGAGCCCGCCAATCAGCGCCAGCGAGGCGAGATAGGCCAGCGATACCTCTAACGTGTAGCGCCCAAGATCAGGGATCATGCCATCCGCTCCCGGGCAACGAGTGCCTTCATCCGGCGCGCACGTATTTCGGTGCGCGTGCCAGCCAGAACCAGCGCGACAAATATCAGCCCAAAGCCCAACATGCATGTATATAGTGGAGCCTTGTACGCCCAGTCCATGCGGGTTCCCGGGGCAAGCGACAGCGACGCCCCCTGATGCAACCCTTGGTTCCAGAAGATCGCGGCGTATCGCGACAGCAGCGCAAAGACCGACCCGACCAGACACAGGACCGCCGTAAGATCTGCCCCAGTGTCCGGATCTTCAATTGCAGACCACAGGGCGAGATACCCCAGATAGAACAGCAAAAGGATCAGGAACGACGTCAGGCGTGGGTCCCAGGCCCACCATGTGCCCCACATCGGCTGGCCCCAAACCGCACCAGTGATCAACCCGATCAGAGTCATCGTCAATCCGATCGGTGCCGCCGCCTTTGCTGCCAAGGCACTGACATGATGCCTTCTGATCAGCCAGACCAATGAGGCAACCAGCATCATCACCCAGGCATTGATGGCCATCATGGCGGCCGGGACATGCAGAAAGACGATCTTCACGGTCGATCCCTGCCGGAAATCATCCGGGGTAAAGAAAAACCCCCAGATCAATCCGATACTGGTCACAACCAACGCTGCGACAGAAACGACTGGCAGTAGCCAGTCCGTTGTCCGCATGAATTTCAGCGGGTTCGCATATTCCCACAAGGATGCCATGAGTTTCACCTATCTTTGCCACTGGGCGCTCTCAAGTCCGCAAATGCTGGATCACCGAAGGTTTATCCGCAGCACCATGGCGGATGCAAAGGGCAATAATGCCACAGCCCCGAAAGTTATACCTGACAAAAGCGCAAGCGGTGTTGCCACTGTCAGCCCCTGCGCCCCGCGCGCAACGACCTCTGCCCCGAAGACAAGGGTCGGAATGTAAAGCGGAAGAACCAGCAATGACACCAGCAAGCCACCGCGCTTGAGGCCTACTGTCAAAGCGGCACCAAAGGTCCCGATCACTGACAATGCAGGGGTGCCAAGCGTCAATGACAGGATCAGCCATAGATAGGCTTCAGCGGGAAGAAACAAAAGCAGTCCCATCAGCGGGGAAACCAGAACCAGTGGCAAGGCAGTCGTCAACCAGTGAGCCAGTGCCTTGATGGTCACCACTGCTTCCAGCGGAACCGGCGCGGTTGCCAGAAGGTCCAGTGATCCATCCTCGAAATCGAGCGCAAAGATCCGGTCAAGAGACAGCAGGCAAGCCAGCAAAGCACCCAACCAAAGAATGCCCGGCGCGATCCGGGCAAGCGTTCCCGGGTCAGGCCCGACCCCCAGCGGCACAAGCACAGCAAGGATCAGGAAAAACGCAAGGCCTAACCCAAAGCCACCACCGGCGCGCAGTGCAAGACGCAAATCACGTATGAGCAGCGCACTCACAGGAATGCCTCGTCAAATCCACCATCGCCGGGCGTCGGCAAGCGCGCCTTGAACGCAGACAGATCAAGAACCTCTACCTCTGGCAGGCCTAGCTCGATATGCGTGGCGATCAGCGCCATCCCTCCGCTCCCAAGGTGATCGCGGATGACATTGGCAAACAGAGCAACTGATGCCGTGTCCAGCGAGACGGTTGGCTCGTCCAGAACCCAGATGGGACGCGCGGTCACAATAAGGCGCGCAAGCCCCAGACGCCGTTTCTGCCCGGCAGACAGGTTCTGTGCCATCCTTTGCGCCAGGCCACGCAAGTTCATCTGGTCCAGTGCAGAATCTATCGTTTTGGTGCCGTAGATATCTGCCCAGAACTGCAGGTTTTCGGCAACAGTGAGCGTGCTCTTTATCCCGTCGGCATGACCCGCATAGGCGATTATGTCTGCTTCAACATCGATCTCCCCTGCAATTGGCCTTTGCAAACCGGCAATCGTGCGCAAGAGTGTTGTCTTGCCACAGCCATTCGGACCACGCAGGACAAGTGCGTGACCGCGCCTGAGTGAAAACTGCACACCCTCTAGCAACAACAGACTTCCGCGGGCGCAGGCCAGCGCGCGGACCTGAAACATCAGGGGTGCTCCGCAGAGTATGTTTGTGCCGATCTAGTTTCGCAAGGACTGCGCATGTCGCTCAGCTCACCGGAAGAACCGCCAACGCAACGCGCCGGTTCTCGGACAAAAGCACATTATACGTTCGACAGGCTGCCGGGCTGTCCATTATTTCAACCCCCAGCCCTGCCGCTTCCAGTTTCTCCCGCAGCGGCACCGGAATATGCGCAATCTGACCCCCGGTCCCGATGAACAACACATCGACACGGCCCGCCAGTGTCAACAATGTCTCGGAATCGTCATATCCGCCCCAGCGCTGCACGTCACCTGCCACGATCAGCAGCGGTGCGACATGCGCTTGCCCGTCAACACGAAAGAAATCCGGCCCATAGCCCTCAACGGGTTTCGCAGCACCGAAATCTATTTCGGAAAGACGCATCTTACCCTTCCTTCACACCAAAGCGTGTACCAGCCGTATCGCCTGAGCTTTTGGACCAGTCGCGCTTGACACCCAGCCGCAACAGAACCGCAGATGCCACGAACACCGAAGAATATGTTCCGACGATCACGCCCCAGATCATAGCGAAAACAAAACCACGGATCACATCCCCTCCCAGCACAAACAATGCAATCAGCGCGAGAAGTGTTGTCACAGAGGTCATGACCGTGCGTGACAGCGTATCGTTTATCGACAGGTTCAGCACCTCGATCAGCGGGCGTTTCTTGAACTTGATCAGGTTCTCCCGGACGCGGTCGAATACGACAACTGTATCGTTCAGGGAATATCCAACAATTGTCAGAAGAGCGGCGATGATCGCCAGATCAAATCGTATTTGCAGGGCGCTGAAAATCCCGATTGTAAGCACGATATCATGTACCAGCGCGGAAACCGCACCGACGGAAAACTGCCACTCGAAACGCAACCAGATATAGAACAGCACCGCAGCAAGCGCGAGTACGACAGAAATCACGGCAGAACGGATCAACTCGCCGGAAACCTTGGGGCCGACCGATTCAACAGCCGCGAAAACAAGTGTCGGGTCCAGGCCGACCAGCGCTTCCCTTACCGCATTGATTTGTTCCGGTGTAATTGCCTCCACGCCTTCCTGAGCCTGGATGCGTACCATCGCCACGTTTCGATCCGCCCCAAAGGCAGGATCAAAAACTTCCGTTATCGCAATATCACCGAACCCCAGCGGCGCAATCGCCGCACGATAGGCGCCTATGTCCACCGGGGCCTGTGCCTCCGTCCGGATGGATGTTCCGCCTCGAAAATCGATGCCGAAATTCAGACCCATGACAAAAAACGTGACGATCGACAGCACCATAGCGATCAGGGACGCCCCGAATGTTATGCGGGAGTGGCGGAAAAACTCGATCGAAGTATCTTGCGGTACCAGCTTCAGGCGCATCTGCAATCCTCTCAGATCAAGAGTGTTTTGGGACGACGACGCTCAAAATACATGACCATCATCAATCGGGTGACCAGCAGGGCCGTGAACACCGACGTAATAATGCCAAGCCCAAGCGTCACCGCAAATCCGCGCACAGGGCCAGAGCCCATTGCAAACAGGATCACTGCGGTGAGGAATGTCGTGATATTCGCATCAAGGATCGCGGAAAGTGCTTTTTCGTAGCCCAGCTCGATCGCACGGGCGGGCCCTTTCGAACTGCGCATCTCCTCGCGAATCCGCTCGAATATGAGAACGGTTGCATCCACCGCCATCCCAATGGTCAAAACGATCCCAGCGATACCGGGCAGTGTCAGCGTCGCCCCGACCAATGACAGAAGCGCAAAAATCATCGAGACATTCAGGATCAGCGCGATATTTGCGATGACGCCAAACACACCATAGCTTGCCAGCATAAAGGCCAGCACGGCCACCATCGCAACAATCGCCGCTATCCGGCCCGCGTCGATGCTGTCCTGCCCCAATTCCGGGCCGACGGTGCGCTCTTCCAGAAAGTCCATTTCGGCGGGCAAAGCCCCGGCCCGCAAGAGCACTGCAAGACGGCTGGTTTCCTCAACGGTGAACCGCCCGGTGATGATGCCAGAGCCACCGGGAATATGGCTTTGGATCACAGGTGCTGAAACAACCTCTCCATCCAGAACGATAGCGAAGGGGTTTCCGATATTCTCGGCGGTGTAGAGGCCGAATGCGCGACCACCCGCCGGGTTGAAGCGGAAATTGACCGCGGGGCGGTTGTTCTGGTCCTGACCCGGTTGCGCATCGACAAGTTGTTCGCCAGTGACGACCGGGGTTTGCTCGACGATGTAATAGCGTCCGGGCTCATCAAGGGACGGATAAATCACCTGACGCGGCCCGGGGACCTGATCCGGGTCAGACGTGACACTGACCACAGGATGAAAGGTAAGCCGGGCAGTCGTGCCAATCAGCGCTTTCAACTCTTCTGCCGAACCGATACCCGGAACCTGAATCAGGATGCGGTCAGGCCCCTGACGCTGGATCGTCGGTTCGCGGGTTCCAGCTTCATCGACACGACGGCGGATGATTTCCAATGACAGCCGCATCGTACGCTCGTCTGTCGCCTGCCGTTCGGCATCAGAGAGAGTGACGACGATATCCTCACCGTCAACACGGATTTCGAGATCCCGAGACTGTCCAAACCCGGTCGCGGACTGGGTCGGTTGTGCAAGCTCGCGCGCAAATGCCGCGGCCTGTTCTACTGCATCGCTATTTGCCACCCGCACGCGCAATTCACCCGGGTCATCGGACGGAATGCGTCGCACGGCACCCAGCAAGGCCCGTTCGGTGGCAAGACGGTCACGGACAGCGGGCCACATCCCGTCGATGCGGTCAGCATAAACATCTGCCACACGCACTTCTGCTAACAAATGTGCTCCACCGCGCAGATCAAGGCCCAGATTCACAAGAAATGAGGGCAGGAAGCCGGGCCAGCCAGCCCGATCCGCTTCAAGAGTATCCGTCCCCTGCCCTGCTTCGATCAGCGCCACAGC